>NZ_VMNE01000018.1:0-37967 GCF_013277565.1 Streptococcus sp. k-90
TTTGGGATCAGTACACACTTAATATTATGCGTTTTTTGATTTTAGAGACTTTTTGCCCAGCCTATTTCACGTTGTTCAAGCCTGATTGCTCTTGACTCGTCACTTGCCTCTCAAAGAGGTTTTAGTATTACTTACTACTATCCCTAAAGGGATCCTCATATTCTTTTACACTTAATTTATCTAGTGCTATATCATGCTTTACTCGTTCTCAAATTGTCATACTCGTGAAGAAATCATCCACTGGATAATTTCTTTAATATTGAATATTTTTCTTAATTGTAGCTTCATTGAGTCCCACCGTACTCATATAATAACCTTCCGCCCAGAAATGCCGATTCACAAACTTGTACTTGAGATTGGCGTGTTTATCAAACATCATGAGCGCACTTTTTCCTTTTAAATAACCCATGAAACTCGAAACACTTATCCTTGGTGGAATACTTACTAACATATGCACATGGTCTGGCATTAAGTGACCCTCGATAATTTCAACTCCTTTATAACTACACAAGCGATGAAATATTTCGCCTAAACTACTTCTATATTGATTATAGATGACTTTTCGTCTATACTTAGGGTTGAGCATAATGTGATAGAACAGTGCCACTTTGTGTGTGATAAACTATGAGCCTTTTGTGCCATATTTTTGACTCTTTCGCTTTACAATTGCCTTGAAGAGCTTTATTGTATCGCGTTTGGAGTTTTTTGGGTACAACCTTCGACGCGTACCTGCATAGCGGGTGGTTTTTTTGTCTCGCACCTAACGGAGCGAGACGGACTGAAAGTCACATAAGAAAACGAGTATCTCCAACTACGGAAATACTCGTTTTTTGATAGTTAGAAGTGGGTTTTTGTCCAACCTTCTTTTTTATATCTTTTACAATCCAGCAAAATCTTTGATTTCTTGAGCTGACATTGAAGAGTCACAACGGACGTTGATTTGTCCATCCGCAATGTGAACAAATCCTGGTACAGTTGGGATTCCGTAACGTGAGCGAAATGCTTGCAACTCATTGAGTTGGCTTGGTTCTTCACTATTGATGAAGTAGATGTGAGCTTTAGTTTCAGCTACGACACCTGCCAAGGTACCAGCAAATTTACGGCAGTAAGGGCAAGTTTTGCGACCGATAAAGAAGGTTGCAGTTTCTTTTTTATCAAGAGCTTCTTGCGCACGCGCAACTGTAGTGACTTCAAGGTCTTTGATATTATCTAAAAATTGTTCCATGAGATTACCTCGCTTTCATTGATAAGTCTAGTATGCCATAAAGTTTCTAAAATTGCTTAGATTTGATACGAAAAAAAGATGAGATTATTTGGTCTCATCTTTTATAGGACTTTATTTTACAAAAGCATTGATTTCTGCCTCGATGTTAGCAATCTTAGCTTGTGATTCTTCGTTGCTTTCACCTACAACTGCAATGTAGAACTTGATTTTTGGTTCTGTCCCTGAAGGGCGAACGGCAATCCATGAACCGTCAGCAAGTGTGTATTTCAACACATCACTTGGAGGAGTTGTCAAGTTTGTAACAGTGCCGTCAGCAGCAGTAGCAGTTTGAGCTTTGAAGTCTTCTACGACAGTGATAGCTGTTGCGTTCCATTCTTTTGGAGCATTGTTACGGAATTTAGCCATGATTGCTTTGATTTGTTCAGCACCATCGACACCTGAAAGAGTAACAGAGATAGTTTTTTCTGCATAGTAACCGTACTCTTTGTAGATTTCTTCGATACCGTCAGCAAGAGTCAAACCACGTGAACGGTAGTAGGTAGCAAGTTCAGCAACGACAAGAACGGCTTGGATAGCGTCTTTATCACGTACGAATGGTTTAATCAAGTAACCGAAGCTTTCTTCAAATCCCATCATGTAAGTGTGATTGTGTTTTTCTTCGAATTCTTGGATTTTTTCAGCGATAAATTTGAAACCAGTCAAGACGTTGAACATGGTTGCCCCGTAGCTTTCAGCAATCTTCGTTACCAAGTCAGTTGATACGATAGATTTGCAGAGAGCCGCATTTTCAGGAAGAGTTCCAGCGTTTTTGTGGGCTTCCAAGATGTATTTAGCCATGATAGCACCGATTTGGTTACCTGATAGGTTAAGGTAGCTACCATCTTTTTGAAGAACTTCAACACCAACACGGTCAGCGTCAGGGTCAGTTGCCACAAGAACATCTGCACCAACTTGACGACCAAGTTCTTCAGCAAGAGCAAAGGCTGCTTGGCTTTCTGGGTTTGGAGATTTTACAGTTGAGAAGTCTGGGTCGGCAGTTGCTTGCGCTTCAACGACTTGAACAGAGTCAAATCCTGCTTGGGCAAGGGCACGACGAGCTAACATTTCACCAGTACCATGAAGTGGTGTGTAGACAATCTTCATGTCTTTACCAAATTCTTCAATCAAGGCTGGGTTGATGTTAACGTCCTTGACTTCTTTGAGGTACTCCACATCGACAGCTTCGCCGATAACTTCAATCAAGCCAGAAGCTTTTTCAGCTTCCACATCAGCAACTTCAACTGCAAATGGGTTTTCGATTGCACGGATATAAGTAGTCAAAGCGTCCGCGTCGTGTGGAGGCATTTGTCCACCGTCTTCACCGTAAACCTTGTAACCGTTAAATGGTGCAGGGTTGTGGCTGGCTGTAACCATGATACCTGCGAAACAGTTGAGGTGACGAACTGCAAATGATAGTTCTGGAGTTGGACGAAGGCTTTCAAATACATAAGATTTGATGCCGTGTTTAGCAAGAACTGCCGCAGATTCAAAGGCAAACTCTGGTGAGAAGTGACGGCTATCGTAGGCAATTGCGACACCACGTTCTTTTTCGTTTCCACCTTTTGACTCAATCAAACGAGCCAATCCTTCAGTAGCTTGGCGAACAACGTAGATGTTGATGCGGTTTGTACCAGCACCAATCAAGCCACGCATACCTGCAGTACCAAATTCAAGATTTGTATAGAAGGCATCTTCCTTTGTTTTTTCATCCATATTTTCCAAATCTTGACGAAGATAGTCAGGAAGCTCCGCAAAATCAACCCATTTCTGGTAATTTTCTTGGTAAGACATTAACATTCTCCTTTTTGTAAATTGTTTTAACCGTTCACATTATAGCACTTTTTAGCGTTTTAGTAAAACGGCAGCATAATTTTCAGAAAAGTAGTGACATATGCCGGTTTATCAAGTCTTGAATGCCTTAGGGAAACATGCTATACTACTCTTATGATTATTTTACAAGCTAATAAAATTGAACGTTCTTTTGCAGGAGAGGTTCTTTTCGATAATATTAATCTGCAGGTTGATGAACGAGATCGGATTGCTCTTGTTGGGAAAAATGGTGCAGGGAAGTCTACTCTTTTGAAGATTTTAGTTGGAGAAGAGGAGCCAACTAGTGGAGAAATCAATAAGAAAAAAGATATTTCTCTGTCTTACCTAGCCCAAGATAGTCGTTTTGAGTCTGAAAATACCATCTACGATGAGATGCTTCATGTCTTTGATGATCTACGTCGGACAGAGCAACAACTTCGTCAGATGGAGTTGGAGATGGGTGAAAAGTCTGGTGAAGATTTGGATAAACTGATGTCAGATTACGATCGCTTATCTGAGAATTTCCGCCAAGCAGGTGGCTTTACCTATGAAGCTGATATTCGAGCAATTTTAAATGGATTTAAGTTTGACGAATCTATGTGGCAGATGAAAATTGCCGAGCTTTCTGGTGGTCAAAACACTCGCTTGGCTCTAGCCAAAATGCTCCTTGAAAAGCCCAATTTCTTGGTCTTGGACGAGCCAACCAACCACTTGGATATTGAAACGATTGCCTGGCTAGAGAATTACTTGGTAAACTATAGCGGTGCCCTTATTATTGTCAGCCACGACCGTTATTTCTTGGATAAGGTTGCGACGATTACGCTGGATTTGACCAAGCATTCCTTGGATCGCTATGTGGGCAATTACTCTCGTTTTGTTGAGTTGAAGGAGCAAAAGCTAGCTACTGAGGCAAAAAACTATGAAAAGCAACAGAAGGAAATCGCAGCTCTGGAAGACTTTGTCAACCGCAATCTAGTCCGAGCTTCAACGACCAAACGTGCCCAATCTCGCCGAAAACAACTGGAAAAAATGGAGCGTTTGGACAAGCCGCAAGCTGGTAAGAAAGCAGCCAACATGACCTTCCAGTCTGAGAAAACGTCTGGTAATATTGTCTTGACTGTTGAAAATGCGGCTATTGGTTATGATGGGGAAGTATTGTCAGAGCCTATCAGCCTAGACCTTCGTAAGATGAATGCTGTCGCCATCGTTGGTCCAAATGGTATTGGCAAGTCAACCTTTATCAAATCAATCGTGGATCAGATTCCGTTTATCAAGGGTGAAAAGTGCTTTGGGGCTAATGTTGAAGTTGGTTACTATGATCAAACCCAAAGCAAGCTAACACCAAGTAATACGGTGCTGGATGAACTCTGGAATGATTTTAAACTGACACCAGAAGTTGAAATCCGTAATCGTCTAGGTGCCTTCCTTTTCTCAGGAGATGATGTTAAAAAATCAGTTGGCATGCTGTCTGGGGGCGAGAAAGCGCGTTTACTTTTGGCTAAATTGTCTATGGAAAACAACAACTTCTTGATTCTGGATGAGCCAACCAACCACTTAGATATTGATAGCAAGGAAGTGTTGGAAAATGCCTTGATTGACTTTGATGGAACTCTTCTATTCGTCAGCCATGACCGTTACTTTATCAATCGTGTGGCAACTCATGTTCTAGAATTGTCTGAGAATGGCTCGACTCTCTACTTGGGAGATTATGACTACTATGTTGATAAAAAGGCTGAAATGGAAGTCAGTCTGACAGAGGAAGCTTTAACTAGCAATCAAGTAAAAGAACCGAGCCCAGTCAATGATTATCAAGCCCAGAAAGAAAGTCAAAAAGAAGTTCGCAAGCTCATGCGACAAATCGAAAGTCTAGAAGCTGAAATCGAAGAGTTAGAAAGTCAAAGTCAAGCCATTTCGGGACAAATGTTGGAAACAAACGATGCCGAAAAACTGATGGAATTGCAGGTTGAGCTGGACAAAATCAGCCATCGTCAGGAAGAAGCGATGCTTGAATGGGAAGAATTATCAGAGCAGGTGTAAAGATGAAACATCTGGGAAAAGTATTTCGTGAATTTCGAACAAGTGGAAATTATTCTTTAAAGGAGGCGGCAGGGGAGTCCTGTTCAACTTCCCAGTTATCCCGCTTTGAGCTTGGGGAGTCTGACCTAGCAGTCTCACGTTTCTTTGAGCTTTTGGATAACATTCATGTAACAATCGAAAATTTCATGGACAAGGCAAGAAATTTTCACAATCATGAACATGTTGCCATGATGGGACAAATTATTCCGCTTTACTACTCAAATGATATTGCAGGTTTTCAAAAGCTTCAAAGAGAACAACTTGAAAAGGCTAAGAGTTCGACGAATCCCCTTTATTTTGAGCTGAACTGGATTTTGTTGCAAGGTCTGATTTGTCAAAGAGATACGACTTATGAGATGAAGCAGGATGATTTGGATAAGGTAGCAGATTATCTCTTCAAAACAGAAGAATGGACCATGTATGAATTGATTCTTTTCGGGAACCTCTATAGTTTCTACGATGTGGACTATGTCACTCGGATTGGTAGAGAAGTTATGGAGAGGGAGGAATTTTACCAAGAGATTGGTCGCCATAAGAGATTAGTGTTGATTTTAGCCCTCAATTGTTACCAGCATTGTTTAGAGCATCTTTCTTTTGATAATGCAAGTTATTTTGAGACTTATACAGAGAAGATTATTGGTAAAAACATTAGTCTTTATGAGCGAAATATTTTACATTACCTAAAAGGTTTTGCCTTCTATCAAAAAGGGCAGTGTAAAGAAGGTTGTAGCCAAATGCAAGAGGCCATGCATATTTTTGACGTGCTAGGTCTTCCAGAGCAAGTAGCCTACTATCAAGAACACTACGAAAAATTTGTCAAAGATTAATTTTCCCAAATAAGGGAAAAAGAAAAAAGCCCCTTTCGGTTTTGATACAATAGTTTCAAAATTTGAGAGGAGTTTTTATATGAATCGCTATGCCGTACAGTTGATTAGCCGTGGAGCTGTAAACAAGATAGGGAATATGCTCTATGATTATGGAAATAGTGTCTGGTTGGCTTCCATGGGAACTATCGGACAGACAGTTTTAGGAATGTATCAGATTTCTGAACTCGTCACATCTATTCTCGTAAATCCCTTTGGCGGAGTCATTTCAGACCGTTTTTCTCGTCGTAGGATTTTAATGGTGACAGACCTTGTTTGTGGGATTCTTTGTCTGGCTATTTCTTTCATAAGGAATGACAGCTGGATGATTGGAGCTTTGATTTTTGCCAATATTGTTCAGGCTATTGCTTTCGCCTTTTCTAGACCAGCAAATAAGGCTATTATCACAGAATTGGTAGAGAAGGATGAACTGGTCCTCTACAATTCTCGTTTGGAGTTGGTGATGCAGGTTGTCAGTGTGAGTTCTCCTGTGCTTTCTTTTCTGGTCTTACAATTTGCGAGTCTTCGCATTACCTTGGTATTAGATGGCCTTAGTTTTTTTCTTGCTTTTGGTTTGGTAGTCCTGCTTCCAAAGAAAGAAGAGAAGACTTTGGGGGAGAAGAAACTTACATTCAAAATTATTTTTTCTGATATCAAGGAGGGGGTTCACTATATTGTGAAGCAAAAGGAAATATTCTTTTTGTTAGTCATGGCTTCAAGCGTCAATTTTTTCTTCGCAGCTTTTAATTATCTCCTTCCCTTTTCAAATCAGCTCTATGGAGTACAAGGTGCCTATGCCACTATTTTAACAATGGGTGCTATCGGATCTATTGTTGGGGCTTTGCTAGCTAGTAAGATTAAAGCCAGTATGGAAATGCTTCTGTTTTTGTTGGCTCTGACTGGACTTGGGGTGATGATAATGGGATTTCCCCTCCCATCCTATCTTACTTTTTCAGGTAATTTCATTTGTGAATTATTTATGACGATTTTCAATATTCACTTTTTTACTCAAGTACAAACCAAGGTTGAAGGTGAATATCTGGGAAGAGTTCTCAGTTCGATTTATACCTTAGCTATACTATTTATGCCTATTGCAACAGGTTTAATGACCTGGCTTCCAAGTGTCCATCTTTATTCTTTCTTAATTATTGGACTAGGAGTTGTCGCCTTATCCTTCTTAGCTCTAGGCTATGTTCGAACTCATTTCAAAAAAGAGCTATAAGTCTGTTTGAGTTTTAAAAATAATTCCAATCTAAGTATTTTTTCCGCCCTTCTCGTTTGTGAGGAGGGCTTAGTTTATGGTAAAATGGTCTTATGAATAAAAGAATGAATGAGTTAGTCGCCTTGCTCAATCGCTATGCGACTGAGTACTATACGAGTGACAATCCCTCGGTTTCAGACAGTGAGTATGATCGCCTTTACCGTGAGTTGGTCGAGTTGGAGGCTGCCTATCCAGATCAAGTATTAGCAGATAGTCCGACCCATTGTGTTGGTGGCAAGGTTTTAGATGGTTTTGAAAAATACAGTCATCAGTATCCTCTTTATAGTTTGCAGGATGCTTTTTCACGTGAGGAGCTTGAAGCTTTTGATGTGCGTGTTCGTAAGGAAGTGGCCCATCCAACCTATATTTGTGAGTTGAAAATTGATGGCTTATCTATCTCTCTTACTTATGAAAAGGGGATTTTGGTTGCTGGGGCAACACGTGGTGATGGTTCTATTGGGGAAAATATCACAGAAAATCTTAAGCGTGTTAAGGACATTCCTTTGACCTTGCCAGAAGAACTAGATATCACGGTTCGTGGGGAATGTTATATGCCACGCGCTTCTTTTGACCAGGTTAACCAAGCTCGCCAAGAAAATGGAGAGCCTGAATTTGCTAATCCTCGTAATGCGGCAGCAGGCACCCTGCGACAGTTGGATACAGCAGTAGTAGCCAAGCGCAATCTTGCGACTTTTCTCTATCAAGAAGCCAGCCCTTCAACTCGAGACAGCCAAGAAAAGGTTTTGAAGCACCTTGAACAACTTGGTTTTGTAGTCAATCATAAGCGAATTTTGGCTGAAAACATAGATGAAATCTGGAATTTTATCCAAGAAGTAGGACAAGAACGGGAAAACCTGCCTTATGATATCGATGGAGTTGTAATCAAGGTCAATGACCTAGCAGGTCAAGAAGAACTAGGCTTTACCGTTAAGGCTCCAAAGTGGGCAGTGGCCTATAAGTTCCCAGCTGAAGAAAAAGAAGCTCAACTCTTATCAGTTGATTGGACAGTTGGCCGTACGGGTGTTGTAACCCCAACTGCAAATCTAACCCCTGTTCAACTAGCTGGAACAACTGTTAGCCGTGCGACTCTACACAATGTGGATTATATTGCTGAAAAAGATATCCGCAAAGATGATACGGTTATCGTTTATAAGGCTGGAGATATTATCCCTGCCGTTTTACGTGTGGTAGAGTCCAAACGAATTTCTGAAGAGAAACTGGATATCCCTACAAACTGTCCAAGTTGTGACTCTGACTTGTTGCACTTTGAAGATGAAGTGGCCCTCCGTTGTATCAATCCGCGTTGCCCTGCTCAAATCATGGAAGGTTTGATCCACTTTGCCTCTAGAGATGCCATGAATATTACAGGACTTGGCCCATCTATTGTTGAGAAGCTTTTTGCTACAGATCTAGTCAAGGATGTGGCAGATATTTACCGTTTGAAAGAAGAAGATTTCCTCCTTTTAGAGGGGGTCAAGGAAAAGTCTGCTTCTAAACTGTATCAAGCCATTCAAGCATCTAAGGAAAATTCTGCCGAAAAACTCTTGTTTGGTTTGGGAATTCGTCATGTCGGAAGCAAGGCCAGTCAGCTCTTACTTCAACATTTTCATTCAATCGAAAATCTGGCTCAGGCAGATCCAGAGGAAGTGGCTAGTATTGAAAGTCTGGGTGGTGTGATTGCCAAAAGTCTTCAAACTTATTTTGCGACAGAAGGCTCTGAAATTCTCCTCAGAGAATTGAAAGAAGCTGGGGTCAATCTGGACTATAAAGGTCAGACTGTAGTGGCAAATGCGGCTTTGTCAGGTTTGACCGTTGTATTGACTGGAAAATTGGAACGGCTCAAGCGCTCAGAAGCTAAAAGCAAACTCGAAAGTCTGGGTGCAAAAGTAACAGGCAGTGTTTCTAAAAAGACCGACCTCGTTGTGGCAGGAGCAGATGCTGGAAGCAAACTTCAAAAAGCACAAGAACTTGGTATTGAGGTTCGAGATGAAGCTTGGCTAGAAAGTCTGTAATGATCGTTTAAAAACAGAGTTTGGATAATTTGACTATGTTTGTTAATCGGGACAAAATCGATCAAGAATTTATTAGTGAAATAGAAACAAATTAAGAAGTAAAAAGGAAAAATAAAAAATGTTTAATTACCCTATTCGCATTCATTACCATCGCAAGAATGGAGAATACGACACTTGCTCTTTTGTAAAAAGTCAGGATCAACGGATTGATTTGCTGACCTACAAAGAAGATTATTTTGGCGCCTTATTTAGTTTTGAACACCCAAGTTCCCATGCCTTAGAAAGCTTGAATTTTGTGGTTCATACAGGTCAAAGCAGTAAAGAATATGCTATCCGTTTTAATCACTATCCCCTTTTAACAGAGGTCTGGATTTTGGAAGGTGATGACAGAATTTATTACTCTGAAAATCCTGCTATTGCCAGTCCTTTCTATAAGAATCAAAATCCTTTTGCCTTTGACAAGGCCATTAACAGTGCCAGTTTTGACCATCATTGGGGCTACCAAGGGGAATTGGGGTGCCGTGTAGAGGACAATCAGGCTCGTTTTGCCCTTTGGGCTCCTACAGCGACAGAAGTGCAGGTTGTTGTTTATGAATCAGCTACTAATGATGCTCCTGTTTGGAAGACTTTTGTGATGGAGAGAGGCAATAGCTACTCTTATAATCATAAGGACAATACTATTGGTGTCTGGAGTTTGGATGTTGAGGAAGATTTGACTGGT
Organism: Streptococcus sp. k-90; assembly: GCF_013277565.1. Lineage (GTDB taxonomy): Bacteria > Bacillota > Bacilli > Lactobacillales > Streptococcaceae > Streptococcus. The sequence continues at coordinate 10,007 of NZ_VMNE01000018.1, forward strand.
AAGGCTTATCAGTATCAGGTCCAATTCCCTCACCACCAAACAGTGACACGCGATCCTTATACCATCGCAACCAGTCCTGATGGCAAACGTTCAGCTATCCTGAGTCCTGCAGAAAAGCAAGTTGCAAACTTCGAGGTCAAGCACGGTTCTGAGGCTACTTGGCGCTTGGAAAATCCATGTAAGGCAGTTATCTGTGAAATGCACATTCGTGATTTGACCAAATCACCGACCTCAGGTGTGGATGAACATCTTCGAGGAACTTTCTTAGGTGCTGCTCAGACTGGAACGGTTAACCAGTATGGCCAGTCAACTGCTTTTGATTACATCAAGAAGATAGGCTATAATTATGTTCAGTTGCAACCAATTGCAGACCGTCACAAAGAATACGATGAGGATGGAAATGTAACCTACAACTGGGGTTATGACCCACAAAACTATAATGCACCAGAAACGAGCCTTTCAACCAATCCAGATGATCCAGCTCAGGTCATTCGTGATTTGAAGGCCATGGTTCAAGCTTATCATGATGCGGGCATTGGTGTCATTATGGATGTGGTCTATAACCATACCTTCTCAGTAGTTGATGCACCTTTCCAAACAACTGTCCCTGATTACTATTATCGTATGAATCCAGATGGCACCTTCCAGAATGGAACAGGTGTTGGAAATGAAACAGCCAGCGAACACGAAATGTTCCGCAAGTATATGATTGATTCCCTCTTATACTGGGTACAGGAATACAATATTGACGGCTTCCGTTTTGACTTGATGGGGATTCATGATGTCAAGACTATGCAAATGATTCGTCAGAGCCTGGATGAAGTCGACCCTAACATTATCCTCTATGGAGAAGGTTGGGACATGGGTACTGGTCTTGCCCCTTATGATAAGGCTAAGAAGGACAATGCCTACCAGATGCCAAACATCGGTTTCTTTAATGACAATCAGCGTGATGCTGTTAAAGGTGGAGAAGTTTATGGTGCTATCAAGTCAGGTTTTGTTAGTGGTGCTGCTACAGAGCCAATTCTAGCCAAAGCGATCCTAGGCAGTCGTGAATTAGGAACCTATATACATCCAAATCAGGTGCTTAACTATGTAGAGGCCCATGACAATTACAATCTTCACGATTTGTTGGCGACCCTTCATCCAGACCAAAGTTCCGAGCAAATCATGCGTAAAGTCGAAACAGCCACAGCTATGAACCTACTCATGCAAGGGATGGCCTTTATGGAAATCGGTCAAGAATTTGGTCGTACCAAATTGGTTGCGACTGGTGAAAATGGTGAGTTGACCCATGATGATAGAGAGCGTGCTATGAATAGCTATAACGCTCCTGACAGTGTGAATCAAGTCAACTGGGATTTGATCAATGATCGTCAAGACAGTATTGAGTTTATTCGTCAAATTATTCGCTTGAAGACAGAAACCAGTGCCTTTTCTTACCCTACTTATGATGAGATTTACCATCATGTCTTTGTTCATTCAGCAAATGAGCATAGTGGTTGGATTGTCTATGAGATTCATGGAGAAGAACACCTATTGATTGTCTTTAATGCAAAAGGAGATGCGTTCCAGTTTGAAAATGCAGGAAATCTAGAACTCTTGGTGACCAATAGTCCTTCTGATGAGGAAAACAAAGTTGGTGGTGTCAGTGTTAGCATTTTTAAAGTACTATAGATGTTAGTTCGTCTTTTGGTATTTCTTTTATAAATATTTGAAAAAACAAATCAGGAAATTCGTTTTCTGATTTGTTTTTTTAGCTGAAAACACTACTTTTATTAGTAAAATGGCGAACTTTATGATAATATTGTTAAAAAACAATTCGTTTTCAAAGCATTTCTGAAAATTTTCTTGATTTACAACTGAACACATCAGTGAATTTGTTGAAGACTTTCAAAAGAATTTTTAGCAAATTCCGTAATTTACTTGAATCTTCCCTAAAAAGGTAGTATAATAAATCTATAGAAAACGCTTACAGAAATAGGAGGGTGTATGAATAAGAAAAAAGCTTTAGAAACCTTTATAGCAGGTGAAAATTTTCACCTCCAGCATTATCTGGGAGCACATAGGGAAGAAAAAAATGGAGAGTATGGCTATACTTTTCGTGTGTGGGCACCCAATGCTCAAGCAGTTTATTTGGTAGGAGATTTCACCAATTGGGTAGAGAATCAAATTCCAATGGAACGAAATGAATTTGGTGTTTGGGAAGTTTTCACCAGTCTTGCTCAAGAAGGCCAAATTTATAAGTATCATATCACACGTGCAAATGGTCATCAGCTGATGAAGATTGACCCTTTGGCTGTACGGTATGAGGCACGACCTGGGACTGGTGCTATTTTAACAGATATTCCAGAAAAGAAATGGAAGGATGGTCTCTGGCTAGCCCGTAGAAAACGCTTGAGTTTTGAAGAACGTCCTGTCAATATTTACGAGGTTCATGCTGGTTCTTGGAGGAGAAATCCTGATGGTAGCCCTTATAGTTTTGCTCAATTGAAAGATGAACTCATTCCTTACTTGGTTGAGATGAACTATACTCATATTGAGTTTATGCCTTTGATGTCTCACCCACTAGGTTTGAGTTGGGGCTATCAGCTTATGGGTTACTTTGCTTTAGAGCATGCCTATGGTCGCCCTGAAGAGTTTCAAGATTTTGTTGAGGAATGTCACTTAAACAATATTGGGGTTATTGTGGACTGGGTGCCTGGTCACTTCACCATTAATGATGATGCCTTGGCTTATTATGATGGGACTCCGACTTTTGAATACCAAGACCATCATAAGGCTCATAACTACGGTTGGGGTGCTCTCAATTTTGACCTTGGAAAAAATGAAGTTCAGTCCTTCTTGATTTCTAGTATCAAGTTTTGGATTGACTTTTACCATTTGGACGGTATTCGAGTGGATGCGGTTAGCAACATGCTCTATCTTGACTACGATGATGCTCCATGGACACCTAATAAAGATGGTGGTAATCTCAACTATGAAGGTTATTATTTCCTTCAACGCCTGAATGATGTGATTAAACAATATCATCCAGACGTTATGATGATAGCTGAGGAAAGTTCATCAGCTACTCAGATTACTGACACCAAGGATTCAGATGGTCTAGGATTTGATTATAAGTGGAATATGGGCTGGATGAATGATATCCTCCGATTCTACGAAGAAGATCCGATCTATCGTAAATACGACTTTAACCTGGTGACTTTCAGCTTTATGTATGTCTTCAAGGAGAATTATCTCCTACCATTCTCGCACGATGAAGTGGTTCATGGCAAGAAGAGTATGATGCACAAGATGTGGGGAGATCGTTATAATCAATTCGCAGGTTTGCGTAATCTCTACACTTACCAAATTTGTCACCCAGGTAAGAAATTGCTCTTCATGGGTAGTGAATATGGACAATTTCTAGAATGGAAATCTGAAGAACAGCTAGAATGGTCTAATCTAGAAGACCCAATGAATGCTAAGATGAAGTATTTCACTTCTCAGTTAAACCAGTTTTACAAAGCCCATCGCTGTCTGTGGGAAATCGATACCAGCTATGATGGGATTGAAATCATCGATGCGGATAATCAAGACCAGAGTGTTCTTTCCTTTATCCGTAAGGGTAAAAAGGATGATATGTTAGTTTGTGTCTTTAATATGGCACCTGTTGAACGAAAAGATTTTACAATTGGACTTCCTGTTGCAGGGATTTACGAAGAAGTTTGGAATACTGAGTTAGAAGAGTGGGGAGGCGTTTGGAAAGAACATAATCAAACTGTTCAAACGCAAGAAGGACTATGGAAAGATTATGAGCAGACCTTGACCTTTACCCTACCGGCTATGGGAGCAAGTGTATGGAAAATCAAGCGTCGCTTGAAACCTACTAAAATTGTCACAAGTAAAAACAAAAAAGGAGTAGAAAATGAAGAATGAAATGTTAGCTTTGATTCTTGCTGGTGGGCAAGGAACTCGTCTCGGTAAACTCACTCAAAGCATCGCAAAACCAGCTGTGCAATTTGGTGGGCGCTACCGTATCATTGACTTTGCTCTCTCAAACTGTGCCAACTCAGGCATTCACAATGTTGGAGTAATCACACAGTATCAACCACTTGCTCTTAACAATCATATTGGGAATGGTTCAAGTTGGGGATTAGACGGTATCAATTCTGGTGTCTCTATTCTTCAACCTTATTCAGCAAGTGAAGGAAATCGTTGGTTTGAAGGGACTAGTCACGCTATTTACCAAAATATCGACTATATCGACAGTGTTAATCCTGAGTATGTTTTGATTCTATCTGGGGACCACATCTACAAAATGGACTATGATGATATGCTCCAGTCTCACAAGGATAATAATGCTAGTTTGACAGTAGCAGTTCTTGATGTTCCTCTGAAAGAAGCAAGCCGTTTTGGTATCATGAACACAGATGCTAACAATCGTATTGTAGAATTTGAAGAGAAACCAGCCCAACCTAAATCTACCAAAGCATCTATGGGGATTTACATCTTTGATTGGCAACGCCTTCGCAATATGCTAGTTGCTGCTGAAAAGAGTAATGTCGATATGTCAGACTTTGGTAAGAATGTCATTCCAAATTACCTTGAGTCTGGTGAAAGTGTCTATGCTTATGAATTTAATGGTTACTGGAAAGACGTTGGTACGATTGAGTCGCTTTGGGAAGCGAACATGGAGTACATTTCTCCAGAAAATTCCTTGGATAGTCGTAACCGTCAATGGAAGATTTACTCAAGAAACTTGATTTCACCACCAAACTTCCTTGGGGCCAACGCTCATGTGGAAGACTCCTTAGTTGTAGATGGATGCTTCGTTGATGGAACTGTTAAACATTCTATCCTTTCAACAGGAGCACAAGTTCGCGAAGGGGCAGAAGTAGTAGATTCAGTTATTATGAGTGGTGCAATTGTTGGTCAGGGAGCTAAAATTAAACGTGCCATTATTGGTGAAGGTGCAGTTATTTCTGATGGCGTCGAAATTGATGGAACAGAAGAAGTACAAGTTGTAGGATATGATGAAGTAGTGGGGGTAGCAACAGATGAAGATTGATAAATATTCTGCCATTTTAGGAAACACAGTTGGTTTTCATGATATGTCAACACTGACAGACCACCGTCCAGTAGCTAGTTTGCCATTTGGTGGTAAATATCGCTTGATTGACTTCCCGCTATCAAGTCTTGCTAACGCTGGTGTTCGTAGTATTTTTGGTATTTTCCAACAAGACAATATTAGCTCAGTCTTTGACCATATTCGTTCAGGACGTGAGTGGGGCTTGTCAACTCTTCTAAGTCACTATTATCTAGGTATTTACAGTACCCGTGTGGAAAGTAGTACAGTTGGAAAAGAATACTACCAACAGCTTCTTACTTATTTGAAACGTTCTGGCTCAAACCAAACAGTTTCACTAAACTGTGATGTTTTGATTAATATCGATTTGAACCAAGTTTTCCATCTACACACTACAACAAAGGGACCTATCACTGTAGTTTATAAGAAACTTCCTAAGAAAGATATTTCAGAAGTCAATGCAATCTTGGAAGTGGATGAAACAGACCATGTTCGTTCTCATAAACTCTTTGATAGTAAATCATCAGATGAAGTCTATAATATGTCCACAGATATCTTTGTCGTTGATACACCGTGGTTGATTGAACGCTTAGAAGAAGAAGCTAAGAAAGAACATCCAGAGAAGTTACGCTATGTTTTACGGGATTTGGCTGCAAAAGAAGGGGCTTTTGCCTACGAGTACACAGGTTATCTGGCAAATATTCACTCTGTAGAGTCTTATTACCAAGCTAACAAAGATATGCTTGAATCTCAAAAATTTTACTCTCTCTTTACTCCAAACCAAAAGATTTATACAAAGGTTAAAAACGAAGAGCCAACTTATTATGCTAATACATCTAAGGTAAGTACTTCTCAGTTTGCGTCTGGTAGTATCATTGAAGGTCATGTGGCAAATTCTGTTCTATCACGTAATATTCATGTACACAATGATAGCCTGGTTAAAGATAGCCTGCTCTTCCCTCGTGTTGTTATTGGAGAAGGAGCTCAGGTAGAATATGCTATCTTGGACAAGGGTGTTGAAGTTGAGCCTGGCGTTGTAATCCGTGGAACTGCAGAGCATCCAGTCGTCGTTAAGAAAGGTGCTAAAGTAACAGAGGATATTCATTCATGAAAATTTTATTTGTAGCAGCAGAGGGTGCTCCCTTTTCAAAAACAGGTGGTTTGGGAGACGTCATTGGCGCTCTTCCCAAATCACTGGTAAAAGCTGGGCACGAAGTTGCAGTGATTTTACCCTACTATGACATGGTAGAGGCTAAATTTGGAAATCAGATTGAAGATGTTCTTCATTTTGAGGTGAGCGTCGGTTGGCGCAGACAGTACTGTGGGATTAAGAAAACCGTCTTAAACGGTGTAACTTTCTACTTTATTGACAATCAATATTATTTCTTCCGTGGTCATGTTTATGGTGATTTTGACGACGGAGAACGCTTTGCCTTTTTCCAACTGGCTGCCATTGATGCTATGGAAAGAATTGACTTCATTCCTGACCTTCTCCATGTTCATGACTACCATACAGCTATGATTCCTTTCTTGTTAAAGGAAAAATACCGTTGGATTCAAGCCTATCAAGGCATTAAAACTGTTTTAACCATTCATAATTTGGAATTCCAAGGACAATTTTCAGAAGGAATGTTGGGTGACTTGTTTGGAGTTGGCTTTGAACGTTACGCTGATGGCACCCTTCGCTGGAACAACTGTCTGAACTGGATGAAGGCTGGTATCCTCTATGCTGACCGTGTTTCAACAGTTTCGCCTAGTTATGCTCATGAAATTATGACCAGTCAGTTCGGATGTAACTTGGATCAGATTCTTCGAATGGAATCTGGCAAGGTATCTGGTATCGTGAACGGGATTGATGCTGACCTGTATAATCCTCAGACGGATACTCTTTTAGACTATCATTTCAATCAGGAAGATTTGTCTGGTAAAGCCCAGAACAAGGCAAAATTGCAAGAAAGAGTTGGCTTGCCAGTTAGAGCTGACGTTCCACTGGTGGGAATTGTTTCTCGTTTGACACGTCAAAAAGGTTTTGATGTCGTGGTGGAAAGTCTTCACCATATCTTGCAAAATGATGTTCAGATTGTGCTTTTGGGAACTGGAGATCCAGCCTTTGAAGGAGCTTTCTCATGGTTTGCTCAGATTTATCCTGACAAGCTATCAGCAAATATCACTTTTGATGTCAAACTAGCTCAAGAAATCTATGCTGCTTGTGACCTCTTCCTCATGCCGAGTCGTTTTGAACCATGTGGCTTGTCTCAAATGATGGCGATGCGGTACGGAACCTTGCCATTGGTTCATGAAGTTGGTGGTTTGCGAGATACTGTTCAAGCTTTTAATCCAATAGAAGGAAGCGGTACAGGCTTTAGCTTTGACAATCTATCTCCTTATTGGTTAAATTGGACTTTCCAAACAGCATTGGACTTGTATAGAAACCATCCTGACGTTTGGAGAAACCTACAAAAACAAGCTATGGAGTGTGATTTCTCATGGGATACAGCCTGCAAATCATACCTTGACTTGTACCATAGTTTAGTTAACTAATAGATAAAATCGTATGATGACTTCATACGATTTTTGGGCTATTTAGAGAGGAGAACTGATGTCTCAAGTAAAAGGCTTGTGTGTTATGGATGTTGATGGAACCTTAATCCTAGAAGAAGTGATTGATTTGTTGGGAAGAGAGGCAGGTCGTGAGGAGGAAATTTCGCAGATTACAAGTCGGACAATGCGAGGAGAGTTAGACTTTGAAAGCAGTTTAAGAAAAAGAGTATCCTTATTGGCAGGTCTTCCTGTTTCGGTCTTTGAGAAAGTCTTCAACTCTATTCATCTATCGCCAAATGCTCAGAAATTCGTTTTTATTCTCCAAAAGAATGGCATACTAGTAGGTCTGGTGTCCGGTGGATTTAGTCCAATAGTTGAGAGATTAGCCAAATCCCTTGGCATTACCTATTTTTCTGCCAACAAACTTGAAGTCAAAGACGGTTTTCTAACAGGGGAATTAGTTGGAGCAACTATAAGCCCTGAAGTCAAACAAGCAACTCTGGAAAAATGGAGAAAGGAACTCAAACTCTCTAAAGAAAGAACAGTTGCAATCGGTGATGGGGCCAATGATCTATTGATGCTAAAGTCAGCGGGAATAGGAGTCGCTTTTTGTGCCAAAGAAGTTCTGAAAAAAGAAATACCACATCATGTTGACAAGAGGGATTTGTTAGAAATTCTTCCTTTGATTGACTTTTTAGAATGAGGGAAAATATGAAGATTGTAATTGCACCAGATTCGTTTAAGGAAAGCTTGACTGCAGAGCAGGTTGCTGAAGCTATTAAGAGAGGGTTCCAACAATCGCTAGCAGATGTAGACTGTCTCCTCTGCCCTGTTGGTGATGGGGGAGAAGGTACTGTAGATGCTATCCGACATTCTCTTGACATGGAAGAAAAAAGGATTCAAGTGACAGGACCTTTTGGTCAAGAAGAAGCCATCCGCTATTCTCAAAAAGGGGAATTAGCCCTATTTGAAGTAGCTGACTTGGTCGGCCTTGGAAAAATTCCGCCGGAGGAACGAAATCCACTGCAAATCCAAACTTGTGGTATTGGAGAATTGATTTGCCACCTCATTGCTCAAGGGATTAAAGAAATTTATATTGGCGTTGGTGGTACGGCCAGTAATGATGGAGGACTGGGGATTGCTGCTGCTTTAGGTTATCAATTTTATGATAGGAATGGAAATGTCTTGCCTGCATGCGGTCAATCCTTGCTAAAATTAGCTTCTGTTTCAACAGAAGATTGCTATGAAATTCCTGAAGATGTTCAAATTCGTATTTTAGCAGATGTCGTGAGTCCCTTATGTGGTCATCAAGGTGCGACCTACATTTTTGGAAAACAAAAAGGCCTAGATCCTACTATGTTTAAGGCCGTAGATCAGACGATACAAAATTTTTATGAAAAAGTTTCACCTGCAACATTGGAAATTAAAGGAGCAGGTGCTGGTGGAGGTATTGCTGGTGGTTTGTGTGCCTTTGCTCATGCAAGTATCGTATCTGGGATTGACACCTGCCTAGACTTGATTGACTTTGATAAGAAAGTTTCTGATGCTGACTTGGTTATTGTTGGGGAAGGAAGACTAGATCGTCAAAGTTTAGCAGGGAAAGCACCAATTGGTGTAGCAAAAAGAACCCCTGTCGGAGTTCCTGTTATTGCTATTTGCGGTAGTCTCGCTGAAGATTTACCTTCCCTACCATTTGAAAATATCCAAGCTGCCTTTTCTATTTTGGAGAAAAGTGAACCTTTAGAAGATAGTTTGAAAAATGCCAGTATCTATTTAGAGCATACGGCTACCAATATTGGAAATTTATTAAATATGCCTAAGATTTAGCCAAACCATTTTTTCCAAATGGATGTTTTGGCAGGTTCTTCCTTTTTACCTTCCCAAAGTTCTGGAAAAGCAAGTCGAAGATCCTTTTCTTCTACTTGAACTGGTGCATTGGTGTGAATAATCAGGCCAAAAGGAGAAGAAGTATGCTCTTCAGATACAATGGTAGCTTGACTATCGGTTTCTTTAGCTTCCTTCAAATAGAAAACTTGCTTGTCAAATTCGATAGTTGGTGAAATCTTCACAAATAGTGGCTCAGACTTTTCCTGAAGGTTTTCTAAAATAGATAAAAAGCCTTTTTCTAACTGAGGGCTATTTGCTGTGTCAATATCTGCATATCCAAGAACTCTTTCCTCAAAGGTACCAAGATAGCGTCTTTGCTCATCCGGATTTAATTTTGGCCCACCATGAGCTTTTTCAAGTAATTGTTTTGATAAATCTGTCATGAAAATAGTATATCATAAAAATAAAAAGAAAACATATAAAAGAAAGCGGTTGCTTAATAAAGTTAAGGAAAATTTACACAAAGATAACGTTTTTTCTTGAAAAAGGAGGGTTTTTAAGGTATTATAGAGGTGTAAAAAATTTAACTCATAAGGAGAGTAAAAAATGTCAATTATTACTGATGTTTACGCTCGCGAAGTCCTAGACTCACGCGGTAACCCAACACTTGAAGTAGAAGTTTACACTGAATCAGGTGCTTTCGGACGTGGTATGGTTCCATCAGGAGCTTCTACTGGTGAACACGAAGCAGTTGAACTTCGCGACGGTGACAAATCTCGTTACGGTGGTCTTGGTACACAAAAAGCTGTTGACAATGTAAACAACATCATTGCTGAAGCTATCATCGGTTACGATGTACGTGACCAACAAGCTATCGACCGTGCTATGATCGCACTTGACGGTACTCCTAACAAAGGTAAATTGGGTGCAAACGCAATCCTTGGTGTGTCTATCGCTGTAGCTCGTGCTGCTGCTGACTACCTTGAAATCCCACTTTACAGCTACCTTGGTGGATTCAACACTAAAGTTCTTCCAACTCCAATGATGAACATCATCAACGGTGGTTCTCACTCTGACGCTCCAATCGCTTTCCAAGAGTTCATGATCTTGCCAGTTGGTGCACCAACATTTAAAGAAGCTCTTCGTTACGGTGCTGAAATCTTCCACGCTCTTAAGAAAATCCTTAAATCACGTGGTTTGGAAACTGCCGTAGGTGACGAAGGTGGATTCGCTCCTCGTTTCGAAGGAACTGAAGACGGTGTTGAAACTATCCTTGCTGCGATTGAAGCTGCTGGATATGTTCCAGGTAAAGACGTATTTATCGGATTTGACTGTGCGTCATCAGAATTCTACGATAAAGAACGTAAAGTTTACGACTACACTAAATTTGAAGGTGAAGGCGCTGCTGTTCGTACATCTGCAGAACAAATCGACTACCTTGAAGAATTGGTTAACAAATACCCAATCATCACTATCGAAGATGGTATGGACGAAAACGACTGGGATGGATGGAAAGCTCTTACTGAACGTCTTGGTGGTAAAGTTCAATTGGTTGGTGACGACTTCTTCGTAACAAACACTGCTTACCTTGAAAAAGGTATTGCTGAAGGAGCTGCTAACTCAATCCTTATCAAAGTTAACCAAATCGGTACTCTTACTGAAACATTTGATGCTATCGAAATGGCTAAAGAAGCTGGTTACACTGCCGTTGTATCACACCGTTCAGGTGAAACTGAAGATTCAACAATCGCTGACATCGCAGTTGCAACAAACGCAGGACAAATCAAAACTGGTTCACTTTCACGTACAGACCGTATCGCTAAATATAACCAATTGCTTCGCATTGAAGACCAACTTGGTGAAGTAGCTGAATACCGTGGATTGAAATCATTCTACAACCTTAAAAAATAATCGTTGATTTAACAACGTTTCTAGCCCTTCGGATAAAATCCGAAGGGCTATTTTTGTGTTCAGGGGGCATAAAAGGGGCATAACTTTTTAAAAAATATTTTTCATTACTTTGTCCAGTACATTGATTGCTTCATCTTTCATGTTTTTTGTAACGTGTGTGTAGATGGAAGTGGTGACCTCAGAATCAGAATGACCAACCCTGTCCATGATTGTTTTTAAAGGAATTTTATTTTCTGCTAAAATATTGGCCATCGCAGGCAGTATGTTTTTATAGGTGCTCAATTTGATTTATTTTTGTGGGATCCTCTTATTTTAAGATGAATACCAATTATAAGTGATTTGCATATCCAGGATACTACAAAGAAAGGCAAGCTAGTGGCTACATAAATTTTATTTCATATTCTTTAAAGCTGTTTACTCTGTTAGCAATTTTATTTGATATGATCAAATAAAATTAATAGTTTATTGAATCCCTTTCTAATTTATTACATAATTTATTTTATGTAATTTATAAACTGTCCAGAGCATTCTTTTGTTCATCATTGACGATATGAGTATAGAGGTCAGTGACTTGCGTACTGGCGTGTCCTAGCTGGTGGCTAACCAAAACTTGCGATTTAGTTGCATCATAGAGCCTAGTTGCTAGGGTATGGCGGAGTTTGTGGGGAGTTACGCGGACTTTGAAGTCCTCAGAGTACTTAGCAACCATCTTTTCCACGCTGGAAGCATCGATACGATTGGGAACACCTCTATAGAGTGTTAAAAAGAGGGCTGTATCCGTCTTTTCCGTCTTATAGCGTTGACTTCGAATGGCTAGATAATTCTCTAGATAAGGCTTAGCAAAGGCTGCGACATTGACCGAGTCACGTTTACCACCTTTTCGAGTGACATCAATAACCATCATCTTGAGATTGAGATCTCTTAGATCCAGATTAACAGCTTCAGATAAGCGAACACCTGACGCTAAGAGAAGAGCAATAATGGCTAAATCACGTTCCTTATTTTTATTGAACGATGATAGAGCACGATTTGAGAGCTGTTGTGGGTACTCCTGGTCGATATAAGTCAGAAAACCTTCTGTTTCATCACCTAGAAAAAGTTTTTGCTTGATGTTTTCAGCTCTAGCAGCAAGCGTTTCTTTCTTTTTCTTGGTTGAAACTTTCTTCATTACATTTCGATAGAAATAAGGTTCGCCCTGGTCGTTTTCAACCTCCTCGGTCAAATACTTGTAAAGACTAGAAAGGGCTGACAAGGTGCGGTTGATTGTCGTCTGAGAAACACCTTGCTTGGTTGTATTGGCGTTCAGCAAAGGACGTTCACGTAGATAAAGGATAAAAGCTTCCACGTCTTTCTTAGACATATTTTCCAAGACAGATAAAGGAATATCAGACATTTTATCGGCGTTTGATATACCAGACTCCAAAACCCAGCTGAAAAATCGATCGTATTCCTTGAGGTATTCGTACAAGGTGGTAAAACTGTAGGGAACGGCAAGCTTAGATTGGTAGTATTCCAAAACATACCAGGGCATGATTTGTTTTAGTTTGTCGATTCGTTCCAGTAAAATCTCGCGTTTCATGTATTTTCTCCATAAATAAGTCTACTAGTAGTATAGCATAGACTTATACATTTTTCAAGAAAATTATAGTTTTTCGGAAAGATGTTATAAGAGCTTTTAAAGTGATAAAAAAGATTTACTTTATATTTACTTTATAAATACTACTAGAAATAGGTCATTAGACTAAAAAAAACCTGATTTTATGTGGAATAAAAACCAAGTCTTTTTTGTATATATGAATCCATTAAAAAATTTTTAACGTTTTCCAATTAAAATTAGAAAAAATTATTCTTATAATTCAATTTCTCTAAAAAATTTCAATTGCCAATTTTGTGTTGCTAGAGCCGTTGTATTTAAATTTGTGCACCAAGGTGGATAAAATCTCATAGACATTTTCCCATTGTTGTCTTTTGTTGATAGAATTTTTCTACTGATAGCCTCTTCATTTGAAATAATAAAAAGTCCGCTCTTATCATTATCGATAACAACAATAACGAGTTCATCTCCCAAATCTTCATTGGTATAAGGAATGTTCTTGTTATTTTGGTCTTTTTTCCAAAATGCTGTAAAATATCCTTCTTTTTTCGGTGTTCTTTTTGCCAAGCGGCATCTTTTATATTCTTTATCTTCATCTTCCTTTATATTGATGAGGATGCCTTCGTATTTTTCATTACACTTTTCTTTAATGAATTCAAAATCACCATAAAATTTATGTAGAACATCAAGTATTCTCATTATGATGTAGGTCCTCCTTGGAATTTTCTTAATTAAATTGTTTACATAATATAAATTATGTAAAAACCTACAACAACAAATCTTTGACTTTTCCAATTTCACTTTTGGGAATAACCAGATGAATCATATCCCCCAGATACATTCTGGTTGAGCCATTAACGGTCTGGCTCTTGCCATTATGGACTTGGGTGGTGATGAGTACGTTATGTGGCAAGTTGAGTTCGTGTACTTGTTTTCCAGCGATTTTGTCAGATACAGGGATTTCAATGAGAGTGACTTCTCCTTCATCTGTCGCTTCTTCAGGCAGCATTTTTTCCAACATAGCCTCATAGACTGGTGCCCCCTTGAGCAAATCCATGATGATGTAAGCTACTAAGGTTACTAAGCCAAGTGGCATGAGGTTGCGAATGTCGCCTACCATCTCGGTTACCAGAATCATGGCAGTTAAGGGAGCCTTGGATATTGCTCCAAAATAGCCACTCATTCCCAGAATGACAAATATAGGAAATTGCTCCTGACTGACAAGTCCAATATTCACACAAATGACACCAACTAGGGCACCAAGCAAGGAACCAAGCGCCAGAATGGGTAGAAAAATTCCTCCTGGAAGGCCACTTCCATAGCTAATCATGCTCCAAACAAAGCGAATCAAAAAGTAAGCTAATAGAACTTGGAAACTAAAATCTTGCTCAGTTAGGGAAAGGACGACCTGATTTCCACCACCAAGGATTTGGGGTAAGAAGATTCCCACTGGTATGATGAGAATAAAGGCAAGAATTGGGTAATAAGCCCTATCCAAATGGATTTTTTGACCAAGCCAATCATAAACTCGACCAACATTGAGCACAGCTTTCTCATAGAGAAAACCAGATAGTCCAAGAAAAACTCCCATAACCAAGTAAATCCAATACTGATCAAGGGTCATGAGTGGGATATTGTCTGGCATATCCAGTACGGGTGTTAGGCCAAATATGAGTAAAGAAACAAAGTTTGCTACGAGACTAGCTGCGAGAGTAGATACCCAGAAAAAGCGTGAAAAATGGTGATAAACTTCTTCTACCACAAAGAGAAGTCCTGCAATCGGTGCATTAAAGGCTGCAGCTAGACCAGCGGCAGCTCCACTCGCAATCAGGGAACGCTCCTCTACTGGACTGGATTTGAGCCACTTGGCAATTCCTTTACCGCCGACCGCTCCAAGTTGAATACTGGGTCCCTCACGCCCCAGCATGAGTCCACTGGCAATAGCAAGAATACCTAGCACATATTTTTTCCAGAGAACGCTCCACCAGTTGAGACTCATCAATCCCTTTAATTCTGCTTCGACTTGAGGAATTCCTGAGCCTTTGATATCTTTTTCTGACCGAGTTAATTTCGCACTGAGCCAGCAGATGAGTATGTAAAATAAAACCAGTACAAAAAGATTGCGCACTAGGTGCGCTTGATCTTGATAAAATCCTTGTATCAGGTGGAATCCTTTTTCAATTAAGAAACGAAAGGATCCAACGATAATTCCAACAACGAGACCAACAAGGATTCCTCGTCCAACTTGGGATAATATAGTACTTGAGGCAAAGGCAAATTCTTTCTTGGAACTGAGTGTTTCTGACTGTTCCTCCATAATCATTCCTTCTAACTTAACTTTCTTTTTCTCCTGAAACCAGTGATTTTACTGGTTCAAAGCTGGTTCGATGAATTGTGGTAACTCCTAGTTTTTCAAGTCCTACCAGGTGTTTAGCTGTTCCATATCCTGCATTAGCAGCAAAATCATAGCCAGGGAACTGCTGATCGTAGTCATTCATCAATTCATCACGTGTCACCTTGGCTACTATGGAAGCTGCTGCAATTGAAAGGGAATTAGCATCACCTTTGATGATGGAGGTTTGTGAAATTGGTAAATCCAGTTTCATAGCATCTATCAAAAGGTGCTCAGGTTGAGGACTGAGTTGGGAGATTGCTTCCTTCATAGCCAGTTTGGTCGCTTCATAGATATTGACTTGGTCGATGACCTGATTATCCATGATACCAATCCCGATTGACAAGGCTTGGTCTTGAACTGCTTTGAAAATCTCCAGATGCTTCTTTTTAGGAATTTTCTTGCTATCGTTGAGACCTTTAATCTTACAATTTTGAGGTAAAATAACGGCTGCCGCGACTACAGGGCCAGCAAGAGGACCACGGCCGACCTCATCAACACCAGCAATTAAGGTCAATCCTTGCTTATAAAGTTCTTTTTCATAAGAAAGCATGGATTCCAAACGCAAATTTTCATCTAATTCAGCTTGAATGGCTTTTTTACGCTTGCTGATTTCCTTTTGAACTCCAGAGCGACCATCCTTTTCAAGTTCTAAAAAAATAGGGCTTTCTAAATCCTTGACTGTTGCAAGGAGTTCTTTTATTTCTTTAATCGTCGCCATCTAGGTCTTCCAATGTATCTAAGGTATAGTTACCGAGTTTACCATCACGGACTTCCTTCACGAAGAGACTGTAGAAACGGTCATAGTCGTCTCTGAAACCGAGGGCGCGGGTCATGTCCATAATAATAACAGGAGCTTCTTCTTCAATTTTCATTTGTTTGAAGCGTTCAGCCAGCTTTTCTGGATAATGTTCTTTGAAATAATTGATACCAAAAATGGTCACCTCATCCATAGGAAGCAACTGGTCTTTGATAGCTCCAGTCAAGGCTAGTTTAAGAGCGACAGTTTCGTCTTCGAACTTAGGCCAGAGAATCCCTGGTGTATCCAAGATTTCCAGGTCTTTATTGGTTTTGAGCCATTGTTGCCCCTTGGTCACACCTGGTTTGTTACCGACAACGGCAATCTTCTTACCAGCTAAGCGGTTCATGAGAGTTGATTTACCAGCGTTTGGAATCCCGATAATCATGGTACGCAAGGTTTCAATCTTAATCCCACGTTCTTTCTGGCGAGCAATTTTATCAGCCATGAGCTTTTTAGCAGCATCAGTTACAACTTTTACAGTTACTTGCTCTTTGGAGTTGATAGCTAGCGTCTGGATTCCTTGTGATTCAAAATATTGACGCCATTCCTTGGTTATTGCTGGATCAGCCAAGTCCGCCTTGTTTAAAATCAAGAGTTTTGGTTTGTCACCAACAATCTTAGTCAACATAGGATTTTGACTAGATAGAGGTAAGCGTGCATCAACCAAAATCGTCACAAAATCAACAAATTTTAAATTCTCCTGCACCTGTCGACGCGCTTTAGACATGTGACCAGGAAACCATTGAATAGTTGCCATTGAGTTTTTTCCTTTCGTATCAAGGGTTTAGAGCCCCTATTTTATTTTACTATCGCTTGAACATAAAATGAATGATGTTCAAACAATTTTTGTTTTATAATACAGAAATCTACTTTATATTATATCATGACTTCTATAGCCCTTCAAGCTCCCTGAATAGAAAAAAGCCATCAAATGATGACTTTTCAGAGGGAGCAAAAACTGTCCCCTTTATATTTTAAACAACGGATTTAAGAAACCATCTGTGTTTTGCAACAATTTCTTATAAACTTTCCACTTGAGGCCTTCGGTATGCTTGAAACCACCTTCTTTCAAGTCTTTCTCAACAGCAGTGTTAAATAAGTCTTGGAGTTGAGCATAAGTTGAAATTTTAGAACCGTCTACTTCAATCTCAACAAAGCCTTTCTGTGCTTTCGCATACACTTCATGATACCAATGTTTCTTCCACTCTTCGAGGTTTTGGAATTGATTATTAGAAACTTTCTTGATAATGAAATCATCACCTAAAAGCCCTTTATTTTCTCTGTTGGCATCACCTTTTAACTTGTTAGAAACATAAGGGATAAAGCCATTTTCATAACCATAGTAACCCCACATACGGAAAGTATTGTGTTTAAAGGAAATAGAACCTACGGTGCTTCGACTCGTATTCCCGCCAAAGATACCTGCCATCATATTGACAGTTTGATAAGCACTATCAAAACCTTCCGTACGGAAGCGACCGTTATTTGGCATACCATGAAGAGTTACAAAGTTATTATCTACCAACTTGTCAATGCTATCAATTGGTAATTTCTTCTCTTCTTCCGTCAAGTCACGCAATTTGTCCCACTGGTGTGGTTCTCCAATTAAACGGTTTCTATCCGCATTGGTGCGCCACTCTTTATCCATCTTCTTGAACCACTTAGAGTTATCAGATAACTTCTGCTTAATAACTGCAGTAGCTTCTAAGTAATCTAACATCATCATAGACTCATTGTAGTTTTTCATATAACTATCAATCTTGTCTCGACTGTCTAACTTAGCTGGATCATAGTTATAAAGTTGCTCTCCATCATTTTTACGCTCATAAGCCATATTGATACCGAGCGCACCGTATTCACTATTTGGAGTAGACTTATCAGGAGTTTGTAACATACCTTGAGCGAAGGCTTCTAAATCAGTACCTTCACGGTGTCTATGACCTCCGTAGTAAACCATTCTATCGTTAACGTGAGTCGTTTCATGGGTGAAGGCTGAAATACCAAAGTCGTCTAACATTTTCGTAACCATGAAATACACTTGATCGTCTTTATACGGGTCACCATAAATCTTAGCCATCGCACCCATAGCGCCATTTACTTGATGCCAACGATCAGTCGGGCCGAATAGCTCACGAATAGGAGATACCACTGCACCACCTCGTCCATAACCTTGACGATTTGCATCGGGAATGCCGTCATACCACTGACTGTCCCACACAGGAGTCGGTACCATATTTTGACTCTTAAGGAGTTTATCACGTACACTCGGAAGAGCTAAACGAGACCAAAAGTCTAGGTATCTTTGTTGTGCTTTTGCTACTAAATTAATCTTAGGTTTTAAAGACTCTCTCGCTTCCTCTGTATTTTTACCATATCTCTCAAATGAACTATAAGCTAAAGTGTTATAGGTAGAAATCATAAATATATGAGCTTTCTTCAAATTGAGCAATGGTAAAATCATACGACCGTGAATATCATTATTTAAACCATCAAATACACGGTGACGCTTATCTTTAAAGACTTCTGTGCTTGTTTCAGGTTCTACTACATAAACGTTTTTCGCAGAATGAATAAACCAGTCATTCAAATCTTTATCTTCTGTAAATAAACGCATGTTGTAGTCTAAGAAGCTACGTAAATCACCTTTACCAGTTGCACCAGCAATCACTTCTTTGTAAGCATCTTGCGTACGGTCACCTTTTAAGAAATGCTCTCTTGACCCAATTTGAATCAAACGATCTAATACACTTGGTGTCTTACCATAAAAGTCAGGTTTAAACATCATAATATCTTTGATACTCAAATCACCATATTTGATATCATAGTAACGATTAAGATAAGTCAGTCCCATCATAATTTTAGCTTTGTTATCTTCAACTTTCTTAAGTAAAGCACGCTCAACTACTTCCCCACCGTTTAACTGATGATCTTCATTTTCTAAAATCTGACTAACAAGTTTTTCTAAGTTTCCTTTTACTTCTTCAAAGCTTTCTTCGAAATACAAGCCTTTAATATACTCAGTTTTCTTATCTGGTGTGTTCTTCCAAGGTTTATCACGCTGATCCATCAAGCTACGAACTTCATCTGAAAGTAAGGTAACACTAGCTAACTTCTCTTTAATACCGCTTGCTAACTGGTTACGATTCTTCATAACCATATTTGGAGTATAGACAATGTTTTGACCTGCCACATCATACTCTTTTACTTGAGCTACTTTAGAGTCCGTTTTAGCAGTTACAGCTAACTCTTCTTTTGTACCATCAGCATAGTGAACCATAATCTTATCAATATCCGATAAATCAGTTACAAACTGCCCTGCTTTCATACCCGTTACAGACAGAACGGTTTTCTTAACAAGATTGGACTCATCTGTTAGCTTATTCCCTTGGTTTACAATCCACTCTTTGTTATAAAATGGTTGAAGTTTTTCCAAGTTTCGATAAGCTAGGTTTCTTGTTTCTTGGTAGTCCTGAATCGCTTTATATTCAGAATCTCTATCAACGATACGATTTAACTTGTTTACAACTGGATCTTGAATAGTAAAGGTGTTGGCTGTGATATTCATCTTAGCGATTTTAGCATCTGCTTCTTCTTGAGAGATACCAGTAATACGATTTGAATGTTTGTAGGAAGATAAACCACTTGCAACACCATTTACATAATTTACACGTTTGATATTATCTAATCCAAAATATTGGTCATTATCATTCAAGGCTGGTGAACCATAGACAATTTCACCATTATTTACTTTAAGCATTGTTACGACGTCTTCAATAACACCCCAGTTAAAGTTGTTATGAATTACACCTCCACTTTCGCCATGCTGAATCAAATTCATAGTACCTTTTATTACAGCATTTCGGAGAAATCCTTTTTTACCTACTGTCATCGAGTCAATACCATGATCTAGTTTACCAATTAAACCACCATATTTAGATTTATTGGCACTAATCTTAGCATCAACGTAAGCTTTATCAACGTTACTTATCCAACTTTCGCTGACAAGTCCACCAGACCACCAGCCTTTATCTCCAAGACTATTAATCTTGCCAATAAAAGCTACATTGCGCATATTAGCTTCGTCTAACTTATTAACAGCACCGGTTACATCATTATTTCCTGTTACTGAACCTACTACTTTGATATTCTCAAGTGTAGACTTCTTAAACATATTACCAATAGGTGCAACTTTATCAGCCCAAGGCATGTTTATATTTACATTACCTAAGTTAAAGTTTTTGAGTGTAGCACCTTCAGCCTCATTAAACAAAGGTCTTTCTAAGTTATGAATCGTGTACTGATGATTCTCTACACTTGATAAAGTACCTCTAAACTTAGCCATAACATAAGCTTTACCTGCTGGCTTAACGTTAACTGCATTCAAATCTGCACCAAGTTTAAACTCACCGGTAGGATTTGCTTGCATGTCTTTTGCTAAATCATGGAAGTTGTAATAAACCTTATCCTCGGTAGCCCTCGGTTTTTCAAGATAATAAGTGTAAGTGTCTCTTAACTTACCGTCTTTATCACGTTGAACTAAGTCAGGTGCTTTTGCCGTTATCTTGTAAAGCTGCTTACCTTCCTCAATGACCTCTTCAATCTTATCAATTGCTAAACGAGTCACTTTGTTTTCTCTGGAGGTTACTTTTAAGTAATAGTTGTTAACATTACTTGGAAGAGAGGTTAAATGATTACTATCGCTTTCGACACCGCTTTCGTTTACTTGTACGAGACTGGTATTTGCAATATCTTTCAACTCAACTTTCTTTAAATCTAAGCGTAAAGGTTTATCTTCCAAAGTCGATACTTCTGCACCCTTACCTATATCATAAGTCATAGTGGTTGAAATCGTATAATCTTTGTAATAGTCTAAGTTCTCTAATACTTGAGATAAGTTATCGGTTTTTAAATCAAGCGTTTTTACAATTTTTCCACCTTCTTTAATAGTCGCTACAATGCGTGTAATTGTAGCATTGTCTTGATTTTCTAGATTGTAATTAATTGTAGCAGACTTAGCTAAAACATCCTTAGATACAGTGGTCAGAGTCAAAACAGGAGCCGTTTTTTCTTTGGGCTTTTCTTTGGTACCTTTTACAAGAATTTCAGGCTTCATTTCTTTCAAAATAGTTACTGTTTCAACTGGGTCACTGATTTTTTTGCCATGTAACTCTTCATAGCTAGTAACAATTTGACGTTCGCCATCCTCACCAACTTGTTTAATAGAATCATCACCTATAAATTTGCTAGAATCAGATTCTTCTGTGATAGTTTTAGGAATAGTCTCTGTACGAATATCAGTATGTAAGGCAGGAAGCTCTTCTCTC
Source organism: Streptococcus sp. k-90 (assembly GCF_013277565.1). Lineage (GTDB taxonomy): Bacteria > Bacillota > Bacilli > Lactobacillales > Streptococcaceae > Streptococcus. Next base: position 31,469 of record NZ_VMNE01000018.1, read on the forward strand.
TCTGGAGCAACGTCAGGAACTGTAGCTAGTGGATCGGTATACTCTGAGATTTCAATAACCGGCGGATCAATTAAGTTTCCTGTTTCATCTACTCCTGTTGTACCTACAGATTCCGTGTATTCTGACTTCTCGGACTTGGGTGCTTCTTCTGGAACTGTGCCTACCGGTTCAGTGTATGCTGGTTTTTCATGAACTTCTGGCTCACCTTTATCAGTTACAACAGCTTCGGGTAAGGCTGGTTGAACTTCAGGTTCCCCTTTGTCAGTCACAACTGCTTCGGGTAAGGCTGGCTGAACTTCCGGTTCGCCTTTATCAGTTACAACAGCTTCGGGTAATGCCGGTTGAACCTCAGGTTCACCCTTTTCTGTGACTACAGCTTCTGGCAACTCAGCTTGAACTTCTGGTTCTCCTTTTTCAGTTACAACAGCTTCTGGTAATGCTGGTTGAACTTCAGGTTCTCCTTTTTCAGTTACAACAGCTTCTGGTAAGGCTGGTTGAACTTCTGGTTCTCCTTTTTCAGTTACAACAGCTTCTGGTAAGGCTGGTTGAACTTCTGGTTCCCCTTTTTCAGTCACAACGGCTTCTGGTAATGCTGGTTGAACTTCAGGTTCCCCTTTTTCAGTCACAACGGCTTCGGGTAAGGCTGGTTGAACCTCAGGTTCTACCAGATTACCACCAACTGGTGCTGTATATTCTGGTTTCTCTGCTTTAGGTGCTTCATCAGGTACTGTGCCCACTGGTTGAGTGTATTCTGGTTTCTCTGCTTTAGGTGCTTCGTCTGGAGCCATACCTACAGGCTCAGTGTATGCTGGCTTCTCATACTTAGGAGCAACGTCAGGGACTGTGCCTACTGGAGCAGTGTACTCTGACTTCTCAGCTTTAGGTGCTTCGTCAGGCACTGTACCCACAGGTTGAGTGTATTCTGGTTTTTCATGAACTTCAGGCTCAACCAGATTACCACCAACTGGTGCTGTATGTTCTGGTTTCTCAGCCTTAGGAGCCTCATCTGGAACTGTGCCTACGGGTTTAGTGTATTCAGATTTCTCTGATTTAGTTGTCTCGTTTGGAACGGTGCTTACAGACTCTGGATTTTTAGTTTTTTCTGCTTTAGGCGCTTCATTATGAACATTTTGAATTTCAGATACTGGAACATTTTTTGTCCCCTCAGCTTTATGTTGAATTTCTGAAATTGCATCATCATTAAGGGGTAAGTATCCAATATAACGATATCCAGCAATTTGAACTACTCCTTCATGACTTGGAGCTTTCAAAGGATTGCTTATATCGAGAGCTTGCATACTAGAAAGACTAATCAGTCCGATAGTAGTAACTAAGAACAAACTACTAACTTTTTTCTTTTTATGAACCAAAAGGACTAAACTACCAACAGCTAATAGACCTAAAGCTGTAAGCACAGAAGTCGATGAACCTGTTGCAGGAAGAGCTTCCTGCTGATAAATAAGAGCATAAGTTACCTCATTATCAGTAGGAATTCCTGCTTGAATCTTGCTTTGTTCTTCCTTTGTAAGAGCGCTTTTTTCAATGTAATGATAGGTAGAAGCATGAATGACTGACGGCGCAACCAAGATACTTCCGAGTAAAACTGAACCAACAATCCCACAGATTTTTCGGATTGAAAACCGTTCTTTTTTAAATAATGACAAGCGTAATCACCTTCTTTAATTTTATTTCCTAATAGTAAACACTATTTTTTATTCTTAAAAATTGAACTTCTAAAATCATCAGTTTGATTTAGATAGGCCTTAAACACTGCTCTCTTTAACTTATGAACTGCACTATCATATTCTGGATTATAGTTGTCCCAAGAATAACGATTCTCATCTGCATCCTTACGGACAGCTTCGTCCATTAATCGCTGCAGTTCTTCTACACTATGAATCGTCTTTCTTGCAAAACTTGCCCAAGATTTAGTTGGATCGTTGAAGGTAACCTGCTTCAAGTTCCCAAACTGACCCACCCGTTCTTGGTACATAGCTGTCTTAAATTCTGCCCAAGTTTTATACTTACCTTCAAATACCTTTTCCAAAACAAGATCATCTGTCACCAATCCTCGTTCTTTACCATAAAGATTGATAGTTTTCCCTTGTTGTTTAGCAATTTCCTCGTATTGGTTTGAGATATAAGGTACCATTCCATCCTTAAAACCTTTGGCAGCCAAAAGTTCATAAGCTATCCTACGTCCCATCAAATCACCCGGAGTTCCCTTACTGCTCAGAGCCGAATAGATTGGGGCGAAGAGTTTAATCGTATAGTAACCGTTTCTTTCATATTCCCCAGACTTATATTCACGAGCTGACAAGATATTATTTGTAATCAAACTATCAAAGGTAGTCAATTTTTTGGCATCTTCTTCTGTCAGATTTTGTACAACGTTAGTAGCGTAAACCTCATTTCCATCTGCAGGATCTTTTACGTATTTATTCTCGATTTTTCTCAGGGCTGTCATTTTCTGATACGTATCTAATTGCTTCACGATAGATTGCCCTTCGAGATATTCCAACATGTAAACGACATCAAACATATTGTGGGCGTAGTTCTGAAGATCTGCTGCGTTATTAAATCTTGTAGTTGGATCAAGCACTTGCAATCGCTGACCTTCTGTACTATCTGATGTTTTATGTTTCAAGATAGAGTTGATGGTAATGGTTGCATCACTTGGTTGGTCAGGAGCTTGCAATAAGCCTTTTGCGAAGAACTCCGGTCCTAAGCCACTTCTTCGACCATAGCCACCAAGGTAAATATCCTGATCTGAATCATGTGTCATCTCATGGGTATAGGTGATAGCTCCATCCTTATCTAACATACGATAGGACATATAGTAAACGCCATCTCCAGTTGCATAAGCACCATGATGATTGTGAACTACTTTATTCCCCACTGGACCAAAGAAATTCTTCATCGCCGGATTGGTACTATCAAACTTAGCCTCAACTGTAGCTTTTCCAGATGTTGTATCATCTCCAAACTTATAGGCATCATAAAGTAGAATCGTACGATAGAGCTTTTCACGTCCTTCTTTATCTAAAATACGATACCAATAATCGTAGTGATCTCGCTGACGCTTGGCTGTTTCACGCGCATTATCTTCAACAAACTTATTGAGTTCATCTCCAGCTTTGTAGTCACTATTGCGGTAACGATCATAAGCTCCAAATCCTAGACTAGACATGGTCGAGATGACAAATACAGATCTTTCTGGCAAGGTGAGGAGAGGCAAGACCATATTGCGGTATTTCCAAGTACTACTAGTAATTCTGTCATAAACACCGATAGAATACTTAGTCCCTGCTTGCTCTTGCTTGGCTTTGACCTCTGCAATAGTGGATTTTTCTTCGACAATGAAAGCTTTGGTCTGTTTTTTAAACCAGTCATTATTGCTAGTGTTTGGTAAAAAGACTTTTCGGTAATTTTCTAGCGTGCTAAACAAATCTGTCGTTCCATGATGGCTGGCAAGACTGATAGCATAAGTATCGACATTGTTTTTAGCAAGAAGATTGTTAAAGCCAGATTTACCTAACTCAATCAGAGTATCTAATGGTGAAGTATTTCCTTTACCAAAGAAGTCCGGATGATACATAACTAGGTCTTTGACATTCACTTGACCATAGCTAAAGTTATACCAACGTTCTAAATAAGTTAAACCGAGTAGCAAGGCTTCCTTATTTTTCTTGATTTTATCTACAAGATAGCCTCTGGTAACTGGGTTGTCACCAACAAGTCCAGCATCTGCTGACAAGAGTTTTTTCAAACTGTTTGCCAAATCTTGTTTTGTTTTGGCGAACTGGTCTTCCAGATAGAGCTCAGTTTGCTTGACATCTGGAGAAATTCCGAGTGTCTTTCTGATGGCATCCGACTTATAGTCAATCTTTTGTAAGTCAGGTAAGACTTGCTTAATGATAGAGTCTTGGTCATACAAGAATTGATTTGGAGTGTAGAGGAGTCCTGTATCCCCTAAACTATATTCTGTTAGCTTGGCAAAATCAGTCTGGTACTTGAGATCGAGCTTCTCAGATGAATGGTCCTGATAGTGAAGCAAGAGTTTATTTGCAGTCTGTTTGTTGGAAACAATATCTGTGATGACTTGGTCATCCTTCATCATAACTGCGGACAAGAGTTCTTTTTGATATAAGAGACTGTTCTCCTTGACCAGGTTTCCGTATTTCACGATGGTCGCCTTGTTATAGAAAGGTAACAATTTTTCAATGTTCTTATAAACCAAAGCACGGTTAGCTTGATAATGCTTCACCTTAGAAAAATCACTTTCTTTACTACCACTTGTTGAAAGGGGCTCCACTGTTGGAGGAGTGAGAGGATTGATTTCTGCTTTTTTGTTAGTCACTTCAGAAGCCTCTAGCATTGTTCCTCTTTCTTCAAAGGATTCTTTGCTGACGACTTCATCCCTAACCAAGGTGACATTGTATACTCTGTTCGCCTTGCTGCTGAATGTGTCCTTCACCTTCATTCCATTGTAGTGGTAACCGGTAATAGCATTCCCGTTGGTTACATTGACATCACTTAGTACATTGGTCAACCTTCCTGCATGCTGTTCCTCATTCGTCTTTCGATCCCACAAATATCCAGCCACACCCGCAACTCTACCAAAGTGCTTGACATTGTTGATATCACCTTCAGCATAGCTATCCTGTATATGCGCATCTTGGTCTACTAGACCTGCTAGCCCACCAACAGTCTGATCTGAACTATTGGTGTTGGATGAAATGGCTACTGTCGCTTTTGACTTAGTCAGCGAAGCTTTGTTTCCTGTCAAATGACCGACCAGACCACCGATATTATAGGCAGCAGTTGTTTCATAGGTATTGATAATTCTTCCCTTGAAACTACTCTCTGTGATGCTTGATTGGTCTGCCTTAGCCAACAAACCACCGATACCGCGTTCTCCAGCCAGAACACCATCGACATGAACTTGTTTGATCTTTGTGCCATTCTGAGCTTCATTTGCCAGTGAAGCAATATCATTTTTCCCTGAAATAGTAACATTTTTTAGACTCAGTTTTTCTACTGTAGCACCACTCAAGTTTTCAAACAGAGGTTTTTTCAAGTTATAAATAGCATACTTCTTACCATCTTTTTCTCCAATCAACTGACCAGTAAAGGTTCCCTTGATATAGGATCTTTCATCAGGACCAAGCTCCACTTCGTTAGCATTCAGGCTGGCCGCTAAATGATAGGTTCCAGAGAGATTTTGGTTTATAGCTTTGACCAGATTACTAAAGGAAGTAAAGTTTGTCTTTTCCTCTTTAGACTTCTTATCGAGGTAGAAGGTGAAATGGTCGACATATTTATTGTTCTGCTCTTGCTGGAGTTTCTCAGCTTTGGCTGTGATTTTATAAACTGGCTGACCATTTCTTTCCTCTTCAGTTATTGAGGCGACTGGCAGATAGACATCTTTAAATGCCGAAGATTTTACCTTGACAAAGTAATTATCCGTATTCTTTGGAATTCCATCCAATGAGATATGTTGTTTATAAGTCCCATTCGTCTGGCTGTACAACTCAATATCCGAAACATTTCTTAATTCGAGTGTTTTTTCTGGATCCTGCTCTTTCGTTTTTTCAGTCGGAATATCTGGCTTTACTTGATCAATATCACCAGTGTATTCTGGAAGTGGGGCTACCTGTTCAGGCTCACCTTTGTCACTTACTACAGCCTCTGGCAAGGCGGGTTGGACTGCAGGTTCGCCTTTGTCGGTTACAACAGCCTCTGGTAACTCTGCTTGGACTGCAGATTCGCCTTTATCACTTACAACAGCTTCTGGTAACGCTGGTTGGACTTCAGGTTCGCCTTTGTCACTTACAACAGCTTCTGGCAAGGCGGGTTGGACTGCAGGTTCGCCTTTATCACTTACAACAGCTTCTGGTAACGCTGGCTGGATCGCAGGCTCACCCTTGTCGGTTATTACAGCTTCTGGCAACTCTGCTTGGACTGCAGGCTCACTCTTGTCGGTTATTACAGCTTCTGGCAACTCTGGTTGGACCGCAGGTTCACCTTTATCAGTAACAACAGCTTCTGGTAATTCTGGCTGGACTTCAGGTTCATCTTTGTCACTTACAACGGCTTCTGGTAGCTCTGGTTGGACTGCAGGTTTACCTTTGTCACTTACTACAGCCTCTGGCAACTCTGCTTGGACTGCAGGTTCGCCTTTATCACTTACAACAGCTTCTGGTAACGCAGGTTGAACTTCAGGTTCGCCTTTGTCGGTTACTACTACTTCTGGTAACGCTGGTTGGATTGCAGGTTCCCCTTTTTCAGTTACAACAGCTTCTGGTAAAGCGGGTTGGACTGCAGGTTCGCCTTTATCACTTACAACAGCTTCTGGTAATTCAGGCTGAACTGCAGGTTCACCTTTATCGGTTACAACAGCTTCTGGCAACTCTGGTTGAACTGCAGGCTCCCCTTTGTCGGTTACAACAGCTTCTGGTAACGCTGGTTGGACTGCTGGCTCGCCTTTGTCACTTAC
>NZ_VMNE01000002.1:0-56935 GCF_013277565.1 Streptococcus sp. k-90
ACATACACATACACATACACTCAACATTATAATTTATATAATCAGATTTGTCAATTATATTAATTATTATTTATTATTTTCCATTATTTTCAGAATATTTCAGAATTTGAAGCATTTATTATATTATAATATTTCAACAAAAATAAAATCCCCATTTTCTTCAAAACTATGATAAATTCCATTTTTTCGAATACTTATAAAGAGTATATTAACTACACCTGAAGCTAGCTCATCCCTTTTGAGTATCAAAAAGTAGAGAACTATGAAAGAAAAGCTTATCAGATACCAATACTCTTCGAAAATCTCTTCACATCACGTTAGCTTCCATCGGCAACCTCAAAACTAGTGTTTTGAGCAACCTGTAGCTAGCTTCCCAGTTTGCTCTTTCATTTTCATTGAGTATAAACTAATGTCAAGAAAAAGTCATTCTCTCTGACCATCTCTTTGAAGCCTTACAAGACATCTAGGGACCTGCATTTTTGCCTCTTCAAAAAAAGCCCCATACTATCTGGAGTTCAGGAATTCCTGTTACAGATAGTATAGAGCTCAAACAGCAGTTACACGACCGTGACTGCCTTTCTATTCTTGCATGGCATAACCAACACCACGCACGGTTTTAATGTAGCTTTTTTGACCTTTTACATCAAGCTTGCTACGTAGATAACGGATATAGACATCCACGATATTGGTTTCGGTCGCACTTTCATACTTCCAGACACTTTCCAACAACTGCTCACGAGTCAGAACTTTCTTGCTTCCCATTAGAGTAGCCAAAAGGTCATACTCACGACGAGTCAGAGCAATCATCTCCTCGCCACGATAAACGGTATGATGTTCTACATCCATACGCAGATTGCGGTAAGAAGTTGGAACCTTCATCTGACTACAGTGTTGGTCGATAAAGTCCCGACCTCGGAAAATCGCTGAAATACGAGCTACCAGATTCTCAATAATAACTGGCTTATAGATGTAAGAAACGGCAAAGCGTTGGATTGCCTCAAGCTGATCTTGCAATTCTTCACGATGGTCCAAGACCATGATCACTGAAGCTGGCTTAGTCCGACTCAGCTTATCTGCAAAATCCTGAGCTGTCATATCCCCCAGTTGAGCATTCAATAAAATCAAGTCATAGTCTGTCTGAAGAGCCATGGAGAGGGCTTTTTGCCCCTCCTCAACCTGATCAACTCGGTATTGCTCTTTTTGGAGTTCCAAACTTAAAAAGTGAGCTAGATTTCGTTCTTTCTCAAGTAATAAAATCCGTTTCCCCATGGCAGACCTACTTATTTTTCGTCATACCAAGAGTAGTGGAATGTTCCTTCTTTGTCTTTACGTTGGTAAGTGTGGGCACCAAAGTAGTCACGTTGCGCTTGGATTAAGTTAGCTGGAAGGTCAGCTGAACGGTAGCTATCAAAGTAAGTAATAGCTGCTGAGAATGTTGGCACTGGTACACCAGCTTGAACAGCAAGAGCTACGATATCACGTACTGCTTGTTGGTACTTAGCAGTAACATCCAAGAAGTACTCATCCAAAAGAAGGTTAGCAAGATCTGCATCACGGTTGTAAGCATCTGTAATCTTTTGCAAGAAACGAGAACGGATGATACAGCCATCACGCCAGATAGATGCGATGTCTGCAAATGGCAAGTTCCAGTTGTTTTCTTTAGAAGCTACACGCAATTGAGCAAAACCTTGTGCGTATGAAATGATTTTTGAGAAGTAAAGAGCTTGACGGATTTTTTCAATCAACTCAGCCTTGTCTCCTTCAAATTGGAAGGCAGCTGGTTTTGGAAGAACCTTGCTAGCATGTACACGTTCTTCTTTGTAAGTTGAAATGTAACGTGCAAATACTGACTCAGTGATGAGTGACAATGGCACACCAAGGTCAAGTGATGATTGGCTAGTCCATTTACCAGTTCCCTTGTTACCTGCGGCATCAAGAATGTAGTCTACGATTGGTCCATCTTGACCTTCATCGTCTTTACGGCTCAAGATATCAGCTGTGATTTCGATCAAGTAGCTGTCCAATTCACCCTTGTTCCACTCAGTAAAGATTTCAGCCATATCTTCTGCAGAAAGGCCTAGCAAGTGTTGCATCAAGTCATAGCTTTCTGCGATCAATTGCATATCACCATACTCGATACCGTTGTGAACCATTTTCACATAGTGACCAGCTCCATCAGGACCGATGTAAGTCACACATGGTTTGCCATCTTCTGGTGCTTTAGCTGAGATTTCTTCAAGAACATCCGCAACCAATTCGTAGGCTTCTTTTTGTCCACCAGGCATGATAGAAGGACCCTCAAGGGCACCTTTTTCACCACCAGAAACCCCAGTACCGATAAAGTTGATACCTGAGTTTGCCAATTCTTCGTTACGACGGATGGTATCTTTGTAGAAAGTATTTCCTCCGTCAATCAAGATATCACCTTTATCAAGGTGTGGAAGAAGGGCTTGAATTGTAGCATCTGTACCAGGTCCAGCTTGAACCATCAGCATGATACGACGAGGTTTTTCGATTGAGTTTACAAAACTTTCAACGTCATAGCTTGGTACAAAGTTCTTTTCAGGATGGCAAGCAATCACATCTTCAGTTTTTTCTTTACTACGGTTGTAGATAGCAACTGTGTAACCACGAGATTCAATATTAAGGGCAAGGTTACGACCCATTACGGCCATACCTACGACACCAAAGTTAGCTTTTGTCATTTGACACTCCTCTTGTTTAATTTGTTTTATTTTATCATTTTTACTTTTGAAAAGAAAGAATTTTGTAACGACTGCTTAGTAGTCCAAGTCATCCGCATGTCCAGAACCATTTCCAACAAAGTAACCTGTCTTACAGTTAAGGGTAAAGAGATAGGTTCCATCTGGCTTGTAGAGGTTGTAATAACCATTGCCATTAACGATATTGACACGTTCAAGGATGTATTGGTTACCAGTGATATAACCACGTGAACGTGAAGTCGCTAAAATTTGTTCCAAAACGCCATCCGCGAAATCCCAAGCAGAGTTGTTACTATCATCTACAGCTGATTGATTGAACGGTACACGGCTTGAAGCTCTTTGTAGGTTGACTCCAGAACTTGATAAACCACCATAGCTATCATCCCGCGCAGAAACTGAATTGTTTGATGAGGCGCTTGAAGATGGACTGGCGTTACTTGTAGTACTGTCGGTAGAAGAATTTGAACTTGCTTGACTAGAACTGCTAGTTTGACCTGAGCTTGAGCTAGACGTACTTGTTTGCTGGCTCTTACCGAGGCTAATAGCCTTATCTAGCACTTTATCAATCTCAGTATTCCCAGTTTTAATATCTGTAAATTTAGCATTCGATTTGGCTTTGACACTGGTATCTAGAACACCATCCACAATAGCTGGTTTTTCAAATTGTGCATTGACTTCTTGGATGGCCTTGATTTGCGTTTCTAAGCTGTCATATTTCGATTTGGCAAGCGTATGTTCACGAGTACCTTCCAGCTTATCAAGTAAAGCCTTGAGTTGAGGTAGCTTTTCAAACTGGCTATTCTTCAAAGCTGTTTTATTGCTATCTGTGTAGAAGGCATCGTATTGACTATTAAAATCTTCTAAAATAGGCTGAACATTCTGCTCACTAGACGATGATTGAGCCGTTTGGATTTCCTGTGTTGAGCGAGTAACTTGACGATAAACATAATAACCAGTCCCAATAATAAGAATTCCTAGGGCAGCTAACAAGCCATAAAGAATCTGTTTCTTAACGCTTTTCCCATCTTCACTATCCACCATTGGATACTCTGTTTCGACTGCCTCCTCAGTGTCAAATTCCTCATCAAAAGGAGTTTCTGTCACTTGTGTAGATTCTAAGTCATCAAACTGGATGAAATCATTCTCTACTATCGTAGGCTCAACAGCTGTCTCCTCCCGAATCTCTTGGATAAGATCGTCCAAACTCTGCGTTTCGACTAATTCCTCCTTTTTGTATTGGCGAGTCGCAAACTTATCTGCCTCAATTTCATCTTTGTGTTGCTTGAGATACTTATCTAAAATGGAATCTTCAGGCAATACCCCTGCTTCTACTTCTTCATTTTTACGAATAGCTTGACCAACTGTTAACTCTTTTGCTTCATCAAAATCAAATCGCGGTTCTTGTCCTTCATTTTTATGACGATCCCGTCTCTTCTTAGTCATGAGTTTACCTTCCTACTTTACTTCTTGGCGTTTGATACGCTGACCAAAATATTGATACAGATCCACTTTCAGGGTTCCGTTATACAGTTTACGCTTCTTGTCCGCTTGGCTACCATACTTGCTTTCAAAGGCTTCATCACTAGTTAGGATAAACTTACTCCAAGTCTTGAGAGGTTCAAAAACCTCACCCATCTCAGCATAAAGCTTGGTCACCCCTGCATCATCTGATAAACGTTCACCATAAGGCGGATTGGAGATAATCACACCGTTGATTTTATCAGAACGCAAATCCTGCACGCGCATCTGCTTAAAAGTAATGTCTCCTGCAACACCAGCTGCCTGAGCATTAGCCTTAGCAATCTCCACCATGCGAGCATCAATATCACAACCCATGATATCCAGTTCCAGTTCACGATCCACTTTTTGGGCCGCTTCTGTGCGCACTTCTTGGATCAAACGATCACTGACCCAGTTCCATTCCTCAAATGCAAAAGAGCGACGAAGTCCTGGTGCCATCTTTCGAGCAATCATGACAGCCTCGATACAGAAAGTCCCCGAACCACAGGTCGGATCAATCAAAGGCTTGTCTGGATACCAGTTAGAAAGTTGCAAAATGGCTGCCGCCATATTTTCCTTGATAGGAGCGCCACCCTTTTCGGTACGATAACCTCGTTTAAAGAGGCTATATCCTGTCGTATCAATCATGACAGTTGCCACATCCTTTAGAATAGAAACCTCAATCTTAAACTCTGGGCCATTCTCCATCAGAGGAACACCTTCTGGACGAGCATAGTGTTTCTGCAATTTCTTGACAACAGCTTTCTTAGAAATTGCCTGTACACTTGGTTCATTGTGAAGTTTGGACTTAACACATTTGGCTTTTGAAATCGGGAACCGAGCTCCGAGTGGTAAATAATTTTCCCAATCTAAAGCGAAAACTCCCTGAAACAGTTCCTCAAAAGTCTTAGCTGGAAAGGTTCCTACGATAATTTTGATACGATCTGCTGCCCGAAGCCAGAGGTTGGTTTCGATAATAGCTCTCACGTCTCCTTGAAAACGCACACGTCCATTTTCAACTTGACAATCGTAGCCCAACTCTCGCACTTCTCTTCCCACGACAGCTTCCAAACCAGCTGCCACAGTTGCAATTAAATTAAATTCTTTTTTCATTTTACAGTCTTACAAGACCTTTCTATATGTCCACTTTAAAAAATGAGGTTGAGAAAATTTCTCAGCCCCAACCTATATGCAATTTTCTATAAGCCATGTTTTGTTCCAGAAGTGACTAGGACCACTTCTTTCGATAATCATCTGTCTACCACTAACAGCTCTAGCTGATAGCAGTCAGAGTACTACGTTCGTTTCCGTGCACTCCATGCCCCGACCAAAATTTGGGTTGCTAGCTTGAGGGGTTTACCGCGTTCCACTCTCTCTGTTTCCAGAAAGACTCCGTCACTGTGGCACTTTCAAGCCTACTCTGACCTATCCAAGGACTTAGCCATTTCAACTGCCGTAACGATTTCTCGTCCCTAGGCTTATGGTTTCGCCTAGCACAAACACTACAGGCATCACAGCCTGTGCTAGCATGGACTTTCCTCATGAAAAGAAATTCTCTTCACGCGATTATCCAAAAATTGCACTTTTTAAATAAGCTCTTAAAATCCTGAGTTATCTAAAATTTGTTTACCAAACACTTCTTTTTCAAGACGATTCAAACGTTTTAAAATATCAAAGTTCGTCATAGAACTTGTTGTTGTAGCTTCAAGAGGTTCTGTTTGAACTGGTGAAGGTTTTGGTTTATGAGCTAATTCTTCCTTCAAATCAGCAATTTCCTGACGAAGTGACTTGACCAAGGCAGCATAGGTTTCATAGTCCTTGATGACATCGTCTAAAAACTCATCAACTTCTACCTTACTATAGCCACGGACCTCACGTCCAAACTCTTGTTCAAAAATATCTTTCGCCGAAAAAATAATACCTGCCATGTCTCTCTCCATTCTCAGTTGCTAGTATTATTATATAAAAAAAGACAAACAAAAATCAAGGTCAAAGCTTCAATTTTCGGAAAAATTTTCAGCAAGTTCATTTAGCTGATCAAATGTTAATCTCTTTACAAAATAGTCCTCTTGATTTTTCATCTTTTGGTAAAAATAAGCTAGTTTCGTTGCATTTTCTTCATCATAAAAAAGATAAGAACTATTCGTATTTTCCAGTAAGAACTGCTGGTAATCTCTTAGCTGCCCCGCGTGTTCATAGCGAGGATAAGCATATTTGACAAAGTCTACCTGCTTAAAACGGCTCAGTTTCAGCTGATTGGCTTCATTCCAATTTTCCCCATGGGTTTCAAAAGCAAAAATGGTGGCCAACTGAAAGCCATATTCTGTTTTCATCTCCTGCGCAACCTCTAGAACCCAATATTCAAATCCTAAAGTCCCTGTAAACACAAGCCAAGACACCCCATCTGCTGCCATAGCCTCTAAATCTTTACGTATCGCTTTTTTAATCAATTTCAGACGAGGATCCTTGTCAGAAAATAAACCCAAATCAAAAGCAGAATAGCCCAAAACCAAAGCTGTAGTCATTTTTAACCCTTTCTGTGTAAAATTATGGTATAATAGAGTGATGTTATTGTACCAATAAGGAGAATTATGGTCAACTATCCTCATAAAATTTCATCCCAAAAAAGACAAGCCTCTCTTTCTCAATCCAAAAATTTCGCAAACAGAGGAATGTCTTTTGAAAAGATGATCAATGCTACCAACGACTACTATTTGTCTCAGGGATTGGCAGTTATACACAAAAAACCGACTCCTATTCAAATCGTACGAGTGGACTATCCACAACGAAGTCGTGCCAAGATTGTTGAAGCCTATTTTCGACAAGCTTCAACGACAGACTATTCTGGCGTTTATAAAGGATATTACATCGACTTTGAAGCCAAGGAAACAAAACAAAAACGTGCGATTCCGATGAAAAATTTCCATCCACATCAGATTCAGCATATGGAACAAGTCCTTGCCCAACAAGGAATCTGCTTTGTCCTTCTTCACTTTTCTTCTCAGCAAGAAACCTACTTATTACCGGCACATGATTTGATTCGCTTCTATCATCAAGATAAGGGGCAAAAATCAATGCCACTTGGATACATACGAGAATACGGTTACCAGATAAAACTAGGGGCATTTCCGCAAATTCCCTATCTCGATGTCATCAAAGAACATTTACTAGGTGGTAAACAAGATGAATAAATACATTCTTATGCGAATAGTAAAGTATACTGGGATTTTTTTCCTAACTCTCTTTATCGCATTATTTCTATTGGGTGGAGGAGTTTTCCTCTATTTTGTGAGCAAAGCTCCAGCCCTATCAGATAGTAAATTAGTTGCGACAACTTCTAGCAAAATTTACGACAATAATAACGAACTCATTGCCGACCTGGGCTCTGAACGCCGAGTGAACGCTCAGGCCAATGAAATTCCTACTGATTTAGTCAAAGCCATCGTGTCTATCGAAGACCATCGCTTCTTTGACCACAGAGGGATAGACACAATTCGTATTATGGGAGCCTTCTTACGTAACTTACAAAGTAATTCTTTACAAGGTGGATCAACCCTAACCCAGCAGTTGATTAAGTTAACCTATTTCTCAACATCAACTTCGGATCAAAACATCTCTCGAAAAGCACAAGAGGCTTGGCTCGCTATCCAATTGGAACAAAAAGCTACCAAACAGGAAATTCTTACCTACTACATCAATAAGGTCTATATGTCAAATGGTAATTATGGAATGCAGACAGCAGCCCAAAATTACTATGGAAAAGATCTAAAGGATTTATCTTTACCTCAATTAGCTTTGCTAGCAGGTATGCCTCAGGCACCTAACCAATACGATCCTTACTCTCATCCGGAAGCAGCACTAGACCGTCGTAATTTAGTTCTTTCAGAAATGAGAGGGCAAGATTACATTAGTGCTGAGCAATATGAAAAAGCCGTCAACACACCTATCACTGATGGTTTACAAAGTCTTAAGTCGGCTGCTACTTATCCAGCATATATGGATAACTATCTAAAAGAGGTTATTGAACAAGTAGAGCACGAAACTGGATATAATCTTCTTACTACTGGGATGGAAGTCTACACAAATGTAGACAAGGGAATTCAACAACGACTTTGGGATATTTACAATACAGATGAGTATGTCTCTTATCCAGATGATGACCTTCAAGTAGCCTCAACTATCGTAGATACTTCCAATGGTAAAGTCATCGCTCAACTTGGAGCACGTCACCAAGCAAGTAACGTTTCATTTGGTACCAACCAAGCTGTGGAAACCAACCGTGACTGGGGATCAACCATGAAACCAATCACTGATTATGCCCCAGCCTTAGAATACGGTGTATACGATTCAACTGCAACTACTGTCCACGATATTCCTTATAACTATCCTGGTACAAGTACCCCTGTTTACAACTGGGATCGAGCATATTTTGGTAATATTACTCTGCAATATGCCCTTCAACAATCTCGTAACGTACCTGCCGTTGAGACACTAAACAAGGTTGGTTTAGACAGAGCTAAAAACTTCCTAAATGGTTTAGGAATTGACTATCCTGTAATACACTATTCAAATGCTATTTCAAGTAATACAACTGAATCTAGTAAACAATACGGGGCAAGCAGTGAAAAAATGGCTGCAGCCTACGCTGCATTCGCAAATGGCGGTATTTACCACAAACCAATGTACATCAATAAAATCGTCTTTAGTGATGGTAGTGAAAAAGAATTTTCTGACGCTGGTACAAGAGCTATGAAAGAGTCTACTGCCTACATGATGACAGAAATGATGAAAACAGTCTTGACATCTGGAACAGGTTACAACGCCTATCTGCCTGGAATTCCTCAAGCAGGGAAAACAGGTACTTCTAACTATACCGATGAAGAAATTGAAAATCATATCAAGTCGAATCAACTTGTAGCTCCGGATGAACTGTTTGTCGGTTATACTCGTAAGTATTCAATGGCCGTTTGGACAGGTTATAGCAACCGTCTCACTCCTATTGTAGGTGATGGTCTCACAGTTGCTGCTAGAGTTTATCGTAGCATGATGAGCTACCTTACTCAAAATAACCATCCTGGAGATTGGACAATGCCTGAGGGACTATATAGAAACGGGCAGTTCGTATTCCTAAACGGAGCAAGAAATACATGGAGTACTCCTGATACACAACAAACACAATCAGAAGTAGAGAATCCCTCTACCACAAATGAAAATACAAGTACACAAGTAACACCTACTCCTGGTCAACAATCAAATAATCCTGCTCCAACGAATCCAAATCAGGGACAACCTGGCCAACAAATCCAACAACAACCACAGGCCCCTCAATTTCAACAACCACAACAGTAAACACGAAAAATCCTGAGAGTTAGAAATTCTCAGGATTTTTTTACTACAAGATAGCTAATACTCAATAAAAATCAAAGAGCGAACTAGGAAAGTTAGCCACAAGCAACTCTAAGCACGGATTTGAAGTCATCAGATAGAACTGACGTGGTTTGAAGAGATTTTCGAAGAATATAAAAGGAGTCGGCTACAAACCAACTCCTTTACCTTTATTTTACATGTTTTGCAAGGTCTTCTTGCGCTTTTTTATTGGATTCTTCTTTTTCTTTCATCCATTTATCTTGAGCTTTTTGGTATTCATCTACAGTGACTGCCTTATCTTGAAGTTCCAAGTATTTGTATAGGAGTGGATCACTTGTCCCCTTGTTACCAGAGAAGGCAAACGGCATCGTAAATGGTACCATCTTAGACAAGATTGGGCGACCAGTAAGTGTTGTTGTTGGGATAATCAAGGCACTATCTGTCAACCAAGCTTGGGCTGTAGCATATTTATCATATCGTTTTACTACATCTGTTGTCTCATTTCCAGCTTCAGTTACTAATTTCTCATAGTCGTTTAGACCTACAGTTTTAGCTGCAGTATTATCTGTACCAGAATCGAAGCCAAGGTAGGTTTTAGTGTTTTCACCAACTGATGGTTTGATAATATCGAGATAAGTTGATGGATCCGCAAAGTCTGGAGACCAACCAACATTATCTGAAATATCCCAATCTTCCCCAGCTGCTGTTTCAGCAAAGTAGGTAATATTCAAGACTTCATCTTTTTGTAGTTGTTGAATATCAATTACGACATTATCTGTACCCAAGGTTTCTTCAACCGATTGTTTGAAAGATTGAACACGTTGAACTTTTGTAGTTGCTGTCTGGTCAACTGGCATATCCAAATGAATTGGGAAGGTCACGCCTTCTGCCTGTAAAGCTGACTTAGCCTTGGCAAATTCGGCCTTGGCTTTTTCTGGATTGTAGAGACCATCTTGTGCATCAGCCAGATTAACATCCTTCCATTCTTCCCCATAGGTTACTAATTTTTCTTTGACCATATCGCCAAAGTTTTTCCCATCTGCTTGAACAAATGTTGGTGGCACAAAGAGATTACGCAAGATTTTGCTTGCACCACTGGCACCGTTCACTTGTGAAGCATATGCTGTACGATCAAAACCAAAGGCAATAGCCTGACGGAAATCCTTGTTTAAGAGAGCCTTTTTAGTAGATGTCTTTTGTTCGTCGCTAGTCTTAGAAGTATATTTATAGGACTGACGATCAATATTTGTTCCCACTAGATACGTAGTCGAGTCTTGTTGAGTATAGACAATATTGTCTTTCATACTCTTCTCAAGCTCTGCGAAACTTGCACTTGTTGGATAGAGACGAGCTGCTGTAAAGCTTCCATCCTTAAAGTTTTCTGCTGGTTTGCTGGTATCTTGACCATCCCAGAATGACAATTTAATCTTGTCAACATGAACATTGTCCTTATCCCAGTAGTTAGGATTTTTCGCAAATTCAACGGAAGATTTAGCCACAAGAGATTTTAACAAATAAGGACCATTATACAAGATACTGCTTGGATCCGTAGCTTTGGCAAAATCATCCCCTTTTGAGTTCAAAAACTCTTCATTGACTGGCGCAAGTACACCCATAGTTGTTTTAGAATTCCAAAAAGTTTCAGGTTTGTTCAAGGTGTATTGGACTGTTTGATCGTCAAGGGCTTTAATCCCAACTTGAGCAAAGTCTGTAGTCTCACCTTTTGCATAGGCATCTAGACCTTTGATTGAATCTTGTACCAAGTAAAGGGCTTGTGATTTCTTATCTGTTGCATATTTAAGACCTGTCACAAAGTCCTGTGCCTTAACAGGAGCATACTCTTCACCTTCTGCAGTATACCACTTGGCATCCTGACGAATCTCATAAGTATAAGTCAAGCCATCCTTAGAAACTGACCAGTCTTCTGCCATAGAGGGAATAAGATTCCCATAGCGGTCATTTTCAAGTAATCCATCAATGACATTACTAGTAATGTTTGAAGTAGCTGCCTTACTGGTTGTTAAATAGTTGAGATTATCTGGATCTGTCTCGTATGTAAATGCAAAGGTCTGTTCACCTTTAGCGCCTGAGCCCCCTGAACAAGCAGCTAAAACACCCGCTGCTAATAAAGTCACTCCCGCAAGAGCCAATACTTTTCTTGTTTTCATAGTCTTCTCCTTTGTTTTTTTATTCATTATAGACCCTTTTTCAAGTCCTGTCAATACAATTTTCTGAATTTTTGAAAATTATTTTTTAAACAATAAGTTTGCAAAAATATGAATAATATCAAAAAATCCCTCAACTACATTACATAGTCAAGGAATTTTTAATACTTTTATAAATGAGAACTGGTGGTCAATTTTACTTATTTAATCTAACTCATTTCTCACACACTGCAAGGCTGCTCCAATTACTTGGTGCATATCGTAATAACGATAGTGTCCTAAACGACCACCAAAGATAACATTCCCTTGCTCATCGGCCAATTTTTTATACGATTTATACAAATGATTATTACGATCATTATTAACTGGATAATAAGGCTCATCACCTTTTTCCCATGTTTTGGAATGTTCTTTAGTAATGATAGTCTTTGCTTGACTCCCAAACTCAAAATGTTTGTGTTCAATAATGCGAGTATATGGGGTATCAGCATCCGTATAGTTGACAACTGCATTTCCCTGGTAATTCTCCATATCCAAGATCTCGCTTTCAAAACGAAGACTACGGTACTCTAGTTCACCTAACTTATAGTCGAAGAATTCATCAATCATACCAGTAAAGACAATCTTAGGAAAATCTTTCAGATATTGCTCTTTATTCGTAAAGAAATCAACATTTGTTTCTACATCAATGTTTTCATGATCCAACATCTTTTCAACTATTTGAGTGTAGCCACCAATTGGAATCCCTTGATAGGTATCATTAAAATAATTGTTATCATAGGTCAGGCGTACTGGCAAACGGCGAATGATAAAGGCTGGAAGTTCCGTAGTTGGTTTACCCCACTGTTTTTCAGTATAATCTTTAATTAATTTTTCGTAGATGTCTGTACCTACAAGAGAGATTGCCTGTTCTTCTAAACTTTCAGGAATTTTACCATTTAGAACTGCTCGTTGCTCCTCAATCTTAGCTTGTGCTTCTGCTGGCGTTATAACTCCCCAAAGTTTATTGAAGGTATTCATATTAAAAGGTAGGTTATAAATCTCTCCCTCATAATTTGCAACTGGAGAGTTTGGGTAACGGTTAAACTCTGCAAACTGATTTACATAGTCCCAAATCTCCTTATCAGAAGTATGGAAAATTATGAGCACCATACTGGTGAACTTGAATTCCTTCCTCTTCACGAGTATAGATATTACCCGCGATATGATTCCGTTTTTCAATGATTTTTACTTTTTTTCCTTTTAAGGCTGCTTCATGAGCAAATACTGCACCAAAAAGACCAGCACCAACCATAAGATAATCGTACATCTTATGCTCCTTTGGAGTTCATTGTATACTTCTTTTATCAGACTAGAAAATCATTCTATTGCTTATCTTACTTCTTGTTTGTAAAATTCTTTCAAGGCATCTTGCCAAGTTGGAATGACAAATCCAGTAGCTTTAGCTTTAGAAAGGCTCATTGTTGAGTTTAGCGGACGTTTAGCTTTTGCTGGAAATTGACTTGAATCGACTGGCTTGATTTCCACATCTGTATCTTTCAAAATTTCAACTGCAAAATCATACCAAGTTGTGTCTTCTGTCGCATCATTTGACAAATGATAATAACCAAATTCCTTGCGATTTTCAGCTAGGTATGTCATAAATTCAGCCAGGGTACGAGTCCAAGTCGGACGACCATGCTGGTCATTTACAACTGTTAAGACCTTATGAGTTTTCGCAAGATTTTGCATGGTAAAAACAAAGTTTTTACCATAATTTCCAAATACCCAGGCAGTACGGATAATATAGAAATTAGACACATACTTCTCAACTAACTCTTCTCCCATACGCTTAGTGCGGCCATATTCTGTCTGTGGATCTGGTCGGTCATCAACTTCCCACTCTTGTCCAACTGGTTTCTTACCGTCAAAGACATAGTCTGTGGAAATATAAACTAGAGTTGCACCATGCTTTTCAGATGCTTTGGCGACATTTTCTGTCCCCGTAACATTGATAGCATAGTCCAATTCTTTTCCTTCATCCTCTGCTGCATCAACAGCAGTATAGGCTGCACAGTGGTAGACTAAAGTTGGTTTCACCTCTTCAAAAACTTTCTCAACCATCTCTGCATTGGTAATGTCCATCTCAGCCACATCTACTGCTACGTACTCTTCATTACGCTCATCCAATAAATAACGAAGTTCAGTTCCTAATTGGCCATTTGCCCCTGTAATTAAAATCATCTCTATCCCTTTCTTATTTGCAACTCTTCCCAATATAGCAATAAAAAGCAGCGATTTCCTGCTTTTTATACTGTAATAATCTCCTGAGTCTTAGCATAATTGGCTTCAACAGCTTCTTTATCTGCTTTCCACCATTCTTGGTTATCTGTATACCACTTGATTGTTTCCTTGAGCCCAGCTTCAAAGTTGGTAAATTCAGGTTTCCACCCCAACTCATCACGGAGCTTGCTTGCATCAATCGCATAGCGAAGGTCATGTCCTGCACGGTCAGTAACATGATCATAGGTATCCTCAGCTTGTCCCATTTCCTTAAGGATAAGTTCCAACACTTCCTTGTTGTTTTTCTCGCCATCAGCCCCAATCAAGTAGGTTTCACCAATTTGCCCTTTTGTCAAGATTGTCCAAACACCTGAAGAATGGTCATTGGTATGAATCCAGTCACGAACATTCTTACCTTCACCGTAAAGTTTTGGCTTGATTCCACTTAGGATGTTAGTAATCTGACGTGGGATGAATTTTTCAATGTGTTGATAAGGACCGTAGTTATTTGAACAGTTAGAAATCGTTGCCTTGACACCAAATGATCGTACCCAGGCTTTGACAATCAAGTCTGAAGCAGCCTTAGTTGATGAGTACGGAGAGCTTGGGTTGTATTTTGTTTCAGTAGTAAATTTCTCACCTGGTCCTTCACCATGACCTGGCAAATCCTCACGTAGAGGGAGATCCCCATAAACTTCATCTGTCGATACATGGTGGAAGCGAATATCATACTTACGAGCAGCTTCCAAAAGAGTATAGGTTCCGATGAAGTTGGTATGGATAAATGGTGATGGATCATTCAGTGAATTGTCATTATGACTCTCAGCGGCATAGTGAACGATAGCATCTGCTTGAGCAGCCAACTTGTCTACCAAGTCCCCATCCGCAATGTCACCAACAACTAACTCAACACGATCGCCTAAAATTTCCTCAATATTGGCTCGGTTTCCAGCATAAGTCAATTTATCTAAGACTGTCACGTGAACATCTGGAAAATTCTTGTAAACATAGTGGACAAAGTTGGAACCGATAAAACCAGCTCCACCTGTCACGATAATATTTTTGTATTCAGTCATATTTTTTCCTTTTATAAATCTTCTTTTTTCAAAGGTTTTACATCCTTAAGTAGTGGATGATTTTTATCTGCTTCTGAAACCTCTGCTTCTGCAAGATTTTCCCATTCGATGCCAAGACTTGGATCAGCATAGTTTACAAAGGCATACTTGGGTTTAAGTTCAAGAGCCCAGTAATCATTGACCAGATAACTATAAGAAACTGTATCTGATAAAACTTGGAAGCCATTAGCCACGCCTCGAGGGACAAAGATTCCCTTGCTTGCATCAATTACTGTCTGATAGGTATTCCCAAAGGTTTCGCCCTCGCGTAGATCAACCCAAGAACCCAGAACTTTCCCTCCATCTGCTACAGAAATGTACTTATCCCAAGGTTCTGCGTGGAGGCCACGGAGAACATTTTTACGTGAGAAGGATACATTGTTTTGCAATTTTCCTTCTGCAAAGAAAGACTCTGGAAATCCAAGTGGGAGCATTTTTTCCTTTTGGAAATTTTCTTTAAACCAGCCACGATTATCACCATGAACAGGGATATCAAACTCCAACATACCTGGAATTGCATCAACCTTGCGTGCTGCAAGCGTCTTTCCGAAAAAATTATCTGTCATCTATGCTTCTCCAATCAAACGGAGCAGATACTGCCCGTATTCATTTTTCTTAAGTGGTTGGGCCAAGGCCAATACATCTTCGCGACTGATATAGCCCATGCGGTAAGCAATTTCTTCCAAGTTTGCAACTTGAACATTTTGCATACGTTGAACTGTCTCGATGTACTGTGACGCCTCTAGCAAACTTTCATGAGTGCCAGTATCCAACCAAGCAAAGCCACGTCCCATAACCTCAACCGATAAATCTCCACGATCTAGGTAAGCCTTGTTTACATCTGTGATTTCCAATTCACCACGCGGGCTTGGTCTAATACTTTTAGCAATTTCTACTACATCATTATCGTAGAAATAGAGACCTGTAACTGCATAATTTGAACGTGGATTCTCTGGCTTTTCTTCGATAGAAATAGCGTTCATATCCTGATCAAACTCAACCACACCAAAGCGTTCCGGATCCTTCACATGGTAGCCAAAAACAGTTGCTCCTGACTCCTTGCTTGCGGCCTTTTGTAGCATCTTCGAAAGGCCAGGACCGTGGTAAATATTGTCACCTAAGATTAGAGCAACGCTATCATTACCAATAAATTCTTCACCAATAATAAAGGCTTGCGCCAAACCATCTGGACTTGGTTGCTCTGCATAAGAAAGTTTAATCCCAAACTCAGATCCATCTTGAAGAAGCTCTTGGAATCGATGTAAATCCTGTGGAGTTGAAATAATCAAAATATCCCTAATCCCAGCCAACATCAATGTTGAAAGTGGGTAGTAAATCATCGGTTTATCATAAACCGGCATTAGTTGTTTTGATGCAGCTCGAGTCAAAGGATATAAACGTGTCCCCGAACCACCTGCTAGAATAATACCTTTCATAGTAGGGTACCTTTCTTTGTTGTTTTAGAGTCAATTGCTATTAATTGTGTACTACTCTAAAAGGAAAATAATCATCACATTTTTTCAAATTATTATCTAAAAAATACAGAAAAATTCTTCTTTATCTATAAAAATTCACTTACTTCATATTATATTTAGCATAAAATGAAATAAGCGAATTCTACTTTGTTTGCATACAATTAAAAATCATTTTCTAAGAATGTTTCAAATAACTGTGTAAGAGGCATAATTTCACCATTTCTTAGTTTTCAATACTAAAATACATAGTAACCTGAGAGTCATTAGAAATCCCTAACTTCCTAATCGTTAAAAAATGACAATGAGATACTTATTGATTGCAATTAATTAACAGAATACGAACTAGACAAGTGAGTGCGTCTCCTTAACAAACACTTCCAAGCGTTTACTTTCCTCATTCAGTCATCTTAATCTACGACTTACATCATCAGATAAGTTATACTCACCATTTAAAATAGATAAAATATGTTGTTTTTCTTCTTCAGTCTTCTCTTCAATAAGTACATCTTTAAAAATTACTGCCATTATTCTCACCTCACTGCAATTGTTAAAGTGTTGTTACTTTATTCTATCAAACATAAGGCGCAAAAACAAGCCAAAAACCCGATAGAATGGCTATCCCTCTACTCTCAAGTAAGCTATTTCTATCAAATCAGTTCAATTTTACTCCTTGTTCTACTAAGAACTAATTATTCCGTTTTAATTTATTAAAAATATGCAGTTCAGTTTTTCCGCCAAACTATTTTATCCACTATCCCTGTATAGCTCTGTATTATCTTAACAACTTTGGTAGAGACATTTTCCTCGACATAATCTGGAACCGGTAATCCAAAATCCTCATCTTCTGCCAAGCTAACAGCAGTTTCAACTGCTTGTAGAAGAGAATTTTCATCAATACCTGCCAAAATAAATCCTGCCTTATCTAAGGACTCAGGACGTTCTGTACTTGTACGAATACATACAGCAGGAAAAGGATAACCTTGACTAGTAAAGAAACTACTTTCTTCTGGTAAAGTTCCCGAATCAGATACTACAACAAACGCATTCATCTGTAAACAATTATAATCATGGAATCCTAGTGGCTCATGCTGAATCACACGTTTATCTAGTTCAAAACCGCTCTCTTTTAGCCTTTTCTTAGATCGAGGATGGCAAGAATACAAGATTGGCATATTATACTTTTCAGCTAATTTATTAATTGCCGTAAAGAGAGAGAGAAAATTTTTATCTGTATCAATATTTTCCTCACGGTGAGCTGAAAGTAGGATATAACCTCCTTTTTTCAATCCCAAACGTTCATGGATATCTGAAGACTCAATGGCAGATAAATTTTTATGTAACACTTCTGCCATAGGAGAACCAGTTACGTACGTGCGCTCTTTAGGTAAACCACACTCATGTAAATACTTACGAGCATGTTCAGAATATGCCAAGTTAACATCTGAAATAATATCAACAATCCGACGATTAGTCTCTTCCGGTAGACACTCATCCTTACAGCGATTGCCAGCCTCCATATGAAAAATTGGAATATGTAAACGTTTGGCAGCAATAGCTGATAAACAAGAATTTGTATCCCCTAAAATTAATAAAGCATCTGGTTTAATTTGATTCATCAATTTGTAGGAAGTATTGATAATATTCCCTACAGTAGCACCAAGATCATCTCCAACAGCATCCATGTATACATCTGGAGTGTCTAAACCTAAATCATCGAAGAAAATACCATTTAAATTATAATCATAGTTTTGTCCAGTATGTGCCAAAACAACATCAAAATACTTTCGACATTTAGTAATAACACTACTTAAACGTATAATCTCTGGACGTGTTCCCACAATAATCAATAACTTAAGTTTGCCATTATCTTTAAAACGAATATCACTATAATCTGTCTTAATTTTCATTTATTTCTCCACTTGTTCAAAAAAAGTATCTGGATGGCTAGGATCAAATGACTCATTAGCCCACATTACAGTAACTAAATTTTCTGTATCGGAAAGATTAATAATATTATGTGCATAGCCCGGTATCATATGTATTGCTTCAATCTTATCGCCCGACACTTCAAAGTTCAGAATAGGATATTCTTGTCCGTTTTCATCCAGCCCTATCCTACGCTCTTGTATTAAAGCACGACCAGAAACAACCATGAAAAATTCCCATTTAGTATGATGCCAATGTTGCCCTTTAGTAATGCCAGGTTTAGAAATATTGACAGAAAATTGACCCGCATTTTCTGTTTTTAATAATTCCGTAAAACTACCTCGTTCATCTATATTCATTTTTAGAGGAAACTTAAACTTATCTACTGGTAAATAAGATAGGTAGGTAGAATACAATTTCTTTTCAAAAGATCCTTGAGGAATTTCAGGCATAACTAAACTATCAGGCTGTTTTTTAAATGTTTCTAATAGAGAAGCAATCTCTCCTAAGGTTGCACGATGAGTCGTTGGTACATAGCAGTAATTTCCTGATAGACTAGGTAAGATTTGTAATCCATCTAGATTACAACGATGAGGATTTCCTTCCAATGCAGTTAGACACTCTTGTATCAAATCATCAATATACAGCAACTCCAATTCTACACTTGGATCATTTACTTGAATAGGCAAATCGTGAGCTAGATTATGACAGAAAGTTGCTACAGCAGAATTATAGTTAGGGCGACACCACTTCCCATAAAGATTTGGGAAACGGTAAACTAAGACAGGTGCTCCCGTTTTCTTTCCATATTCAAAGAAGAGTTCTTCCCCTGCTAGCTTAGATTGTCCATATACAGAGTTCGAAAATCGGCCTTCTAAACTAGCTTGAGTAGAACTCGAGAGTAGAACAGGACAAGTGTTTTCATACTTTTCTAAAATCTCTAATAGTCTACTTGAAAAACCGTAATTTCCCTCCATAAATTCATCAGGATTCTGTGGACGATTGACACCAGCTAAATGGAATACAAAATCAGCCTTCTTACAATATTCTTCTAATAAAATCGGATCTGTATCACGATCATACTGAAAAATCTCTCCAATCTCTAAATTAGGACGAGTTCTATCTCGTCCATCTTTCAAAGCTTCCAGAGTACAGATAAGATTTTTTCCTACAAATCCTTTCGCTCCTGTAATTAAAATATTTTTAATCATGCCCCCTCCTTGTTTTATATGCTATTTTAATAGTCAACTCTCTCGACAATACATGATACATTATATATCCTTGATAATTTTAATGTATCTTAAAAGATTTTACATATCTTCATCTGCTACCATATCACGAATTGCTGTCTGTATTTCATCTAATTCTAGCAACTTTCTTTTAACTTGCTCTACATCCATCAAATCAGTATTATTACTATTGAATTCTGTCAACAAATTTCTATTCGTACTACCATCTTTGAAATACTTATCATAGTTAAGATTACGATTATCACTAGGAACTCTATAAAAATCACCCAAATCAATTGCATTTGCACACTCTTCATTAGTTAGTAGTGTTTCATACATCTTTTCTCCGTGTCTAATACCTATAATCTTAATATCTTGTTTTGAGACAAAAATTTCTGATACAGCCTTAGCCAAAACTTCAATCGTACATGCTGGTGCTTTCTGAACTAGTATATCTCCAGATTTTCCTTCTTTAAATGCAAATAAAACTAAATCTACTGCTTCTTCCAATGTCATGACAAAACGTGTCATGCTAGGTTCAGTAATTGTAAGATCATTTCCTTGCTTAATCTGCTCAATCCAAAGAGGAACTACAGATCCACGGCTACACAAAACATTCCCATAACGAGTAACACATATCTTTGTATGCTCAGGATTTACCGTCCGTGACTTAGCAACAGCAATCTTTTCCATCATAGCCTTGGATGTTCCCATAGCATTAACAGGATACGCCGCCTTATCTGTAGAAAGACAAATAACTTGCTTTACACCCGCTTCGATAGCTGCAGTAAGGACATTCTCAGTTCCCAAAATGTTAGTTTTTACTGCTTCTACAGGGAAAAATTCACAAGAAGGTACCTGTTTCAGAGCAGCAGCATGAAAAACATAATCCACACCATGCATAGCATTTTTTACCGAAGCTAAGTCCCGCACATCTCCGAGGTAAAAGCGGATTTTCCCAGCCACTTCTGGTACTTTTACCTGAAACTCATGACGCATATCATCTTGTTTCTTTTCATCTCGCGAAAAGATACGAATCTCTGAGATATCTGTTTCTAAAA
Organism: Streptococcus sp. k-90; assembly: GCF_013277565.1. Lineage (GTDB taxonomy): Bacteria > Bacillota > Bacilli > Lactobacillales > Streptococcaceae > Streptococcus. The sequence goes on from NZ_VMNE01000002.1 coordinate 20,824, forward strand.
AACGCTTGAGAACCGCATTCCCAAATGAACCTGTCCCTCCTGTAATTAGAAGAGTTTTTCCTGTAAATTGTGACATATTATTTTCCACCTTTGGTCTTGTTTAAATCTTCTTTAATCTGTGTAGTAGAAATTTCTTCAGTACGAGGTAAATATACTACTTCTACGCCCTCATCTTTCAAAAAATCAAACTTACCTTCCCAATCATCACCAATAACAAAGATATCAGCATAATACTTCTTTACATCTTCTCGTTTTTGTTCCCATGAAATCTCAGGAATTACCAAATCTACATAACGAATAGATTCAAGCAAAATTTTACGCTGCTGATAATCGAAATATGAAATCTTATCTTTTTGAAGATTAAATTCATCAGTAGATAGAGCTACTATTAAATAATCTCCCAAATCTTTAGCACGCTTCAATAAATTGATATGACCGTAATGAAGTAAATCAAAAGTCCCGTAAGTAATCACTCTCTTCATTTTTTTTCCTTTCCATATATTCCTAAATCAATCAAATATGGTCTATGCCCAACACGTTCTTCTAAAGGTGGCAACTTCATGTACTCACCATAATGTGTAGTCAAGTATTGATGAAAATCACCAGGTAATAAAATTGTGATTTCCTCAAATTTATGTTCAATTAGGGGGTATAGTGTTGTTTTTAAAACATATTCTACATTTCTTACTGGAAAATCTAAACAAGCAAATGCCGATTGATTTGTTCCATTATATAATCTAGAAAATTGATCAATTTTTTTGAGTATTAAACTTTTAGGAATTAATTTTAAGCTATAATGAATGCATCTCCTTAGCATAGCTTTTAAACCTTGAATCAAATTCTCAGGAGCCTTAGAAACAGTAGGTAGCATCCTCATCACATATAACTTTTTATAAAACTGTACAGCTTTAAATTGTCTCTCATTTTCTATCTCATTGTCTGGAACCTCGTCAAATGGAAAAATATCTACATAAATACCACTTTGTGTTTTTAAATTTCTTTGGGCATACTCTAAGAACAAAGTCCCTTTTAACATTAGTTTACTGTAAGAATAGGGTGATCTTCTATCAGAGGAGGGTGATTGTAAATAAAACTCTTCTCCTAAATACTGTTCAGCTACTCTCAAAAAGTTATCATAATTCTCACGTGTCATACCAACATCAATATCGTCATCCCATGGTATAAATCCTCCATGACGTATTGCTCCAAGAGCACTTCCACCAATTAAAAAATACTCTATATTTTCTTTTTTACATATTCGAATAATTTCTTTTAATATTTTGAGTTCAAGCTTCTGAATCATATCTAATTCATCTGCGCTGTAATTAATCATTTAAATTTCCACTTTCTAAAGAAATAGCTATACCGTATTTCTTTATATTTTTATATTATAGACCACTCTTGTAGTGTTTGCAAAGTACAGACATAAAGAATATAAAATCAGTTAAATAAATTTGGCAAAAGTGCCTCATAAAAATAAAGGACATTTTCTCTTAGATACCACCAAAAACAAGTAGCACCTAAAACTCCGAAAATAATATAAAGCCCACTCTTTAATTTTATAAATGATTGTTGCATAAATGGTTGTAAAGCTGCAATAGCTATAAAATTTAAAACAACAGTAAAAATTAAATAGCGAGTAAATGCTGTACTAAACATAATTAGTGGTAAAAAAATTGTACTAAAAAAACTATGTTGATACACCAGATTGATAAAATTGGTCACTTCCTGAGGGACATTTGAAACTGTTTTTGCAATCTTTTTGAGATTAATACTAATTAGTAGGTTGAAAATATAGTAACTATCATACAATATAAAACCAAGACGAGTCGATTTCGCTGTATAATACATAACACGACTTTTAGTTGCCTCACTCCCTAGTAGTTCAAATATTTTAGTCAAGTAGCTAGAATTGTTACCTACCAATAGATTAATAATAATTAACACTGTAGATATAAATACCAATACCCATAGCATCTTACTGGTATTTTTTTGTCTATAAAAAATAACAAATGGTAAGAAATAAATAATAGATCCATGAAATAGAAACGCTATGAACATCAATCCTATGAATATGAATCGATGATTTTGTGAAAGATAATAATGCGCTATAAGTGCTACACTAGCTGCTAAAAAGAATCTTAGAACTTCTAAAGTATAAAAGAAATAAAAAAGAGATAACAATAAAATCAGAAGATTATAATTACAATGCAATTTTTTAGCAACAAAATAGAAACATGCTGAGGAGAAAAGGAAAATACATGCTAAAAAAACTTGAAAAGAGATGGAGTGATGTGAAAACCAATCTGCAAAAAAATTATACGCATGGTCTGAAAAATACAGACTACTTTTTCCTACAGCATATCTTGCACGATAATGAGTTAAATCTGAAAATCCTTCTCGGATATTTCCTGCATAGATAAAAAACAAAACTAACCAAGATAAAAATGCTAGAAAATTTATACGTATCCTATTGACTACGACTAATAGATTTGTTAAAAAACTTATATAAAATAAAGCTGAAATCATCTACTTTTTTTGAATCCTTTCTTTACAAAATCTAATGCTTGAAAAACAAATACATCTCGTGTCAACAAGCTCAAGCCAAAGTAAACTACTATCCCAAGAACGATTTGCTTAATAGTTGTTCCATAATTTGCTGGATGTCCTCTGAAGGGAACAATAATAATTATCCCCATTATCATAGAATAAATAAGATATTTAAATAATGACTTCAAAATAGGTAAAACAGGTATATCCTTTGACATTATATAGTATTGAACTATAACAGATGAAGTAAGTGATACTATAGTTGCTAAACAAACACCTACTACTCCAAACATTGGAGCAAGTAACAAATCTAATAGAATATTTAAAATTGCAGCTAAAGTATTAGAAAAGAATAAGACTTTTGTTTTATTAACTGCAACAAAATACTGACTACCTGAGACTCCTAGTAAAGCATTGCCAACAGCAATAGGAGCAAGCCATTTAAGAGCATCTATAGATGGCATAAAACTTTCGCCTAAAAACCACGGAACAAAAGTATCTGCAATAGCATAAAGACCAATCGACAATGGAACAGCTAAGAACAAAGAAAATTCAGCTGCAGTTATCAGATACTTTTTCATATTGTCTAACCGTCTATTACGAAATTCATTTGCTATTCGGGGCATCATAACAGAATTTAATACTACTATTAAAGAGAGTGGTATCTGTATAATCTTCTCTGCATTACTATAGTAAGAAACATTGCTGATTCCCGAACTTAAAGACCCTAGAACAATTTTATCAGCAGATAACATAATTTGCATGATGATACTTGGTAAAAATAGTTTGAGACTCCCTAAAATAATCTCCGTAAAACGATTAATATTTATCTTTGGTCTACTAATAAACATCCTTAGTTGACTATAAGCTGATAAATTGGCTACTAAAACAGAGAGACCATATATGAGCACATATAGAGCTAGATCTGTTTCGCTTTTTACAAATAAGAAGGTCGCTATCGTAAATAATAACTTAGCAATAATGTTTTTTAATACAACATACTGCATTTCCTCTAAGCCACGATAGAACCACGTACAATCAAGAATAGACCCAAAAAGCCAAATGGAAAAAAGTTGAAAATAAACTTGATAATTTGAATTTATGTTAGAAAAAATGTATAAGAAGAATAGTGAAAAAAATCCTAAAATAATCTGAATAGCCAAAATACTCCAAAATGTCTCTGATAGTTCCTCTTTATCATCTCTAGTATAGGCACATTCGCGATTTCCATAGTGACCGATACCTAGTAAACCTAAAGTATAAATCAAAGTAACGATTGAATTGGCATAATCGTAAATTCCCAACTGGTGTGCGCCCAATACTCTAGCAACATATGGAGTAATCAATAGTGGTAATATTAAAACTACCACTTGATAAATTAAGTTATATAGATAATTTTTAGAAATTTTACTCAAAACTCTTCTCTCTCATTATTTTTTTAAAAACACTAATATATCTGATATTAAATTGCGGAATGTAGGATAATAAGCATAATACTTCAATTGGAAATGAACTATTTGCATAAGAGTACCATCTTTTAAAATATCTCTACGTCTCTCAAGAACCATTGCCATATTTTCAAGTTGAGAAATTATTTTTATGTCTAAATATTCTTTACGAGCCACATCAAGTAAGAAAACTGCAATTTGATAACTAGTATCCACTTCAACAACTCGCCGTTCACGATTAAGAGATTGGTTAGGAGCAGAAGCACTTGTTTCGTGGCGACGAAAATGTATTAAGCGTTTTAAGTATAGATATAGAGTTCCTCTTATCATAGCTAGATTCCATAAAATATTATCATGGCCAAATCTATCTATATCATACTTTTCTAACAGAACTATTAACTCACGCTTAACTGCAAAAGTACATCCTGGTCTCATAACAGAAATACTCTTGTTTTTTAACGAAAACGGGACTACAGCACCATTATCTAACTCAACATCCCTAATCTTGACTTTATCATTTCTACCAAAATCGAGAATCTCATAGTTACTAGCCAATAGTTCTATTGACGGCGATTTATGAAACTCTTTTACCATCAGTGAAATTTTATCTTTATTCCAAATATCATCTTGATCACAAAGAAAAACTACATCTCCTGTTGTCTTTTGAAGCGCTTTTCTAAAGTTTTTTCTCCAACCTATATTAGATGAGTTTTTTATCAATACCCAATTATCGAGATGATACTTCTGAATATACATATTAAGTAAATCAACTGTATTATCTGTTGAACAATCATCAACAATAATAACTTCATCAGCCATTAAACTCTGAGTACGAAGCGATTCTAGCTGCTCTAGCAAATAATCTGCTCCATTATAGGTTGTCATTGCAATAGATATCCTCATTTTTCCTCCATAAATTTCAAATGCTCTTCAACCATTGTTTCGATAGTGTAGTTTCTAATAGTAGATAAAGCATTTTGAGATAATTGAACTCGTAATGAGTCATCTTGTAATACTTGGCTTAACTTTTGAAAAATAGCTTTCCAGTCATCAACCCTATCAATAACATATCCATTATAACCATTCGAAACAAGTTCAATTGCAGCAACACATGCAGATGTAGAAATAACAGGAAGTCCCTGCGACATTGCCTCGTTTACAACAAGTCCCCAAACATCCGACTTTGTTGGTAAAACAAATATATCAGATAGCTTGTAGTATTGTTTCAGTTCAGATGTCTGTAAAAAATCAATAAAATGAAAACGGCTATCTTGTCCAATAAGTTTAAGCAAATATTGTTTGTATTCACTATCAGGACTTGGGCCTACAATTAAACATTGTACATTGTCTGATAAATTCTGAACAGCCTTGATTAGAACATCCACACCTTTACCAGGGATGATTCTACCAACAAATAAAATTGTTTTTTTAGTTGGACTGAATCCCAGTTTCTTTCTTAAAAATTGTTTTTCTTCCTCATCGACAATTTGATATCGTATGTCTTTCTCTGATAAGGAAGTAAATGAATACCGATAAATATTTTCTTTATTCACATGATAATACGCTAAGAAATCATCACTGGACTGACTAGGACTAAAATAATAGCAGGGTTTCGTAAGAATAAATTTTTTAAACTGGTATTTTAAAAAGTTCTCGCTTTCTGGTATCTTACCGCCATCAATTTCTAATATAAACGGTATCTTAGAAAAAACACACTTTAAATAACCAAATAATTCTGTTCGATAAGAATAGTTAGTCAAAAAAATATAGTCATACTTTTCAGGAATTAAATACTGGAATATAGCTGAATTTAATTTCTTCTCATTGATATTACCTTCACTTAAAAAAATAGCGGTAAAATTTTTAAAAGTCTCTCGGTAATCAAATCTAATATCTTTAGCTCCTGTTGCTTCAAAAATAACAGTTAAATCCACAAATTTCCCAAGTTGATTATAGAAATCCACACGATAAGGCGATGGAATATTAGTTACAAATAATACTTTTTTCATGATTTATCTACAATTCTTTCATAAGTTTTTGTTAACTTATTAACCATATCAGACAGGTTATAACCCTTAGCAATAATTTTATCAACTGCTCCAGTATCCCGTCCTTTGGTCTCCAAAATCGTTTTACACCAATATTTAACTGTTTCATCCAGTGATAAAAAACGTATATTATCAGTTAAATTAATCTCACTGGGAACATTATCAGAAACCACTAATGGTAAACCGTTGACTTGCATCTCTACCATAGCTATACTAAAACCTTCAAAAAGAGATGGGAAAACACCTACATCAAACACATTAATCAGTTTATTCACATTAGAAGACTCACCTAAAAAACTAATTTTATCCAATATTCCTAAGTGATTTGCTTGCTTTTTAATAACCTCTTCCAATTCTCCCTTACCTATGAGAACAAGATGAGCATCTTCTCTTTCATTGATAACTTCCGCAAAAACTTTAAGAAGAAAATCATGATTTTTCTGATAATCAAATCGTCCTACATGACCAATAACAAACTTATTTTCTAAGTTTAATTCCTTACGTAAATCTTCAGATAATTGTGGACTATAGATGAACTTTTGAACATCAATAGCATTAGGAATAACTTCAAAAGAGTGATTCCCATATAACCACTCTCCTGCTTTTTCCGAACAAGCCCATAGATGAGTAGCATATTTCGGAATTTGCTTCTTGAGTTGCTCATTCAAAAACTTCTTTAATAAACTTTTGTTTGTATAGTTTGTATTATGGCAATGTGAAATACGAATAGGAATATCACACTCTTTTGCAATAGATAAAATTGTACTATTTCCTGCATCAGCATGCGCATGAACTACATCATAATTTCCATCCAACATAATTTGTTTAATTTGGCGATAATTTTTTAGAGGATTCTTTCCTCTAGCAGGAACTCTAAAGATTTTACCTCCAAGATTTAAAATATCTTCATCGCGTACACCTTTGGACAATGTATGGACTAAAAAATCAATTTGAATGTTTTCAGAATGCATTTTTTCATAAACATTCATCATAAAGGTAGATACACCGCCTCTATCCATAGTCCCGCCGTTAACGTATAAAATCTTTATCATATCAACTCCAGTTCCACTAGTATAAATTGAGTATATTTTCTACAAAATACTCTTTTGACAAATTAAAATTAGGATTCCTTTTACATTGACTCACTTCTTTTAGGGATCCTAGTATAGAAGTAACAGTTCTATCACTACACACTATACCGTACATATGTGTACTTTCTATACTCCCCCCAGTTGGGTAGCTCACAACTGGTGTCCCACAGGCAATAGCTTCTAAATTAGTTGTCGGATAATTATCCTGTGTTGTCGGGTTGATAAATACATCTGCCAACGTGTACCAAACAGAAAGTTCTTCCACACTATCTGTTGTGGTCAGACCAATAATCTCTTTAGGAAGTTTATTCAATTGTTCTTTTGATAATCCTATCAAAACTAATTGTTGATAAGATTTTAGCTGTGTAGATAATTCTAATAGATCATCCAAGCCTTTACGCTGATCCCAGATAGAAGCCACACCAAGCAGTACCTGTTTGCCTTCTAAGCTAAATTTTTTTCTCAATTCCTGAGCCTCAAATAGCCTTGGTTTAAATATAGTAGTATCAATACCGTTATGAATAACTGTTACGGGATATTCTTTCAAAAATGAATTTCTTACCAAATTTGCCAACCACTCTGATGGTGTAATAAGTGTCAAGTTTGGAACACCTGTAAACAAATTTTTTTTACGTTTAAAATTTCTAGATGAAAAATCAATTAATGACTTTGGATAATCGTTTTTTTGACTCGAATGATGGCACTGTCCAATTTTTTCACATTCTAAAGTATCAAAGTAAGCACCATGTCCAGTAAAAGCCCAACAATCATGTAAAGTCCATAAAATTTTCTTTCCGCAAGTTTTCAAATAGGAAAATAATTCTCCTACATGAATATAGTATCCATGTAAATTATGCAGATGAATAATATCAGGATCATATTCTTTCATCCAAGTGATAAATTTTCTAGTTGCCGCTTTACTTCCAAAACCAGCATTATCAAAAATTCGAGCTTGTAAGACATGTCTATTTACATCCACTCTAGAGCCTATTTTAACTGCGTAATCTCGATACTGTGTCGGCACATGCTCACGTCCATATGCAATCTTAACTTCATGCCCCTGCTTTGTTAAAGCGGTTGCGATATCCGTACAAATTCTTCCTGTACTCCTAATACCACAAACAGTATTAATCATCAAAATTTTCATGAGGAAAATTCCTCTCTCAAATACTTTTCCAACTGTGTCATAAACTGCTCTTTAGAAAAGTGCTTTTCATAGTAAGAACGAGCTTGCTTTCCTAACTCCTTTTGTTCCTCTATAGATAACATACTGAACTCACAAATATTTTGTGCTAATTGTTCCACATCTTGTTCAGAACTAACATAGCCACAATTTGCTTCCTCTACGATGGTTTTAGTATCTCCTGAAATTGCACCTATAATTGGTTTTCCTGCTGCCATATAAGATTGTACCTTTCCAGGTATAGTACGAGAAACTATCGAGTCTCCTATTAAAGAAACTAACATAGCATCTGATTTTTTATAGAAGGTTGGCATTTCTTCCAAAGAACGTCTTCCATAAAAGGAAACATTCTTCAACTCCAATTCATGAGCTAAGGCTTTCATGCTTAGCAATTCCGTACCATCTCCAACAAAATGAAAATGAATTTTCTTGGGTAAATCGGTATTCTTTTCTATCAAACTGGCAGCTTTCAAAATAGTTTCCAAATTTTGTGCTTTACCAATATTACCAGCAAAAGTTAGGTCAACACTTTCTTTATTAACTCTCGATTCATCAGGTATAAAAAGATCTTCTGCATATTGTGGCAAATAAGTAATCTTTTGTTCTGTTATGTCAAATTGGTTCACAAAATGATTCTTAAATGATGGACTAGTAACAAATATATAATCACTAGCTCGGTAAACTTTTTTTGAGATAAATTTAAACAGTTTGAAAACCAAGCTATCTTGTTTTACTCCTCCTACAGTTAAACTATCTGGCCAAACATCCATACAATATAGAAACAAAGGCTTCTTATACTTATTTTTATAAGCCATACCAGCCCATGCCATCATAACTGGAGATGTTTGATTTACAAAAACACAATCAAATTCTGATCCATCTTTTGCTTTATACTGTCCGAGTAGAACTCCTATCGATGAACTAATAGCAAAACTAAAATAATTTAATATCCTATGTAAAGTATTTTTTCCTCTTGGAATTGTATAGGAACGAAAAACAGTAACTCCTTCTATAGTCTCTCGTCTATTTTGCCTATTCCTATAATCTGCATATATTTTACCTTCAGGATAATTAGGAATTCCTGTTAAAACAGTAACTTCATGACCTCTCTCAACAAGATCCTCACAAATATCTGATAATCTGAAAGGTTCTGGTCTATAATGTTGACTAACAAATAAAATTTTCATTTCACTATCTTAACTCTCTCGTTTACTCCCCTCTACAATTCCTTTTCGTTTCAATACATAAGGTATTGTTCTTACTATGCATTTTATGTCCATTATTAATGACCTATTCTTCACATAGTAACCATCCAATTTTGCTTTCATATCTGTAGATAGATTGTCTCTACCATTGATTTGCGCCCATCCAGTTAATCCTGGTAAAACATCATTTGCACCGTATTTTTCTCTTGCCTCTATTACATCACGTTCACTTACCACTACTGGCCGAGGACCCACAATACTCATATCACCAACAAGAATATTACATAATTGAGGTAATTCATCTAGAGATGTTTTCCTTAAGAAAGCTCCCACTCTAGTGATCCACTGCTCTGGATTTTGTAAATCTCGAGTTGCCACATATTTTGGTGATTCCACTTTCATAGTCCGAAATTTAAAAACATAAAAAGTTTTCTTGTGAATTCCAAAACGTTTTTGTTTAAATATTACCGGTCCTTCTGAATCCAACTTAATCGCAATTGCAATTAGGATAAAAACTGGACAAAATAACGTTATCGCTATTAAAGATATAGATATATCTCCTAATCGTTTTAATATACTGTACATAAATTATCTCTCACTATAAATACAAAGTTCATCTTATTTCCATTTATCAAATTAAATTTTTCAGCCTATGAAAGCACAAAAACTCAATATATATTTGAACACTCAATAATTTTCAAAAATATAATTCTTTTATCCTCTATGTCAAATAAAACTTTTCTCCATCTAAAGAAAATTTATTTGTTTCAGTAATATATGAATTATCAATAATATATTAGAAGGTTCAATTCAATTGTTCTTACAAACAGATCGAATATTTAATTTGAAGAAATATCGGTCTCTGAAATTGCAATCAGTATATAAGCTAGTAAACTAACAGGTACATTCTATAAGATTACCATAGTTATATTGTAGAACCCCCGTCCTTCTATATGGACTCCCTAACCTCATTTTATCTTTTACCATAATTACCATAACCACCGTAAGAGCCATATTTTTCACGTTGAATATCAAATTTATTGAGAACGACACCTAAAAATGGTTTTCCTGTTTGTTCTAACTGGCTTTTCGCTTTTTGTACTTCTCTTCGTTTTGCAACTCCTGCCTCTACAACTAAAATAGATGCATCGCATTTTTGTACAACAATAGCTGCATCGATTACAACTCCAATTGGCGCTGTATCAACAATAATATAGTCAAAATATTTACGTAAGGTTTCAATCATAATTCCAAAGTTGTCACTTTGAAGAAGAGCTGTTGGATTAGGAGAAGCCACTCCTGACTCGATGACAAACAAATTGTCAACATTTGTCTCACAAAGCCCATTTGACAAATCCTGAGTTCCAGCTAAATAGTCTGTCAAACCTGTAATTCTTTCTCTTGACTTAAATACTCCAGACATAACTGAATTCCGGATATCTGCATCAATCAAAAGAGTCTTATAGCCTGCACGCGCAAAAGCCCAAGCAATATTAGTAGAAGTTGTAGATTTCCCTTCACTAGGATCAACTGAGGTGACTGCAATAACTTTTAAGTTATTGCCGCTCAATTGTACATTTGTTCGTAAAGCATTATAATACTCTTCTGCTTTTTTTACAGTGTTAAGTTTCTGTTGTGATAATTCTAACTTTGCCATCTCTTCTCCCTTACTTTACTTTATCCAGATTTGGAATGACTCCAAGGAGTGAAATCTCCATAACATCTTCTATATCTTCTGGACGTTTTACACGATCATCAAATAGTTCAATCAATAGCACTACTACAATCACTAGCCCTGCTCCAAGACCTGCTCCAATCACAGTATTACGACGAATATTTGGTGATGATGGACCAATTGCTGGACGCGCCTCCTCAAGGGTTGTTACATCTGAAACACGAGTAATACTGATAATTTTTTGAGCAGCTACTTCTCTCAAAGAGTTAGCAATACGGCTTGCCTCTTCAGGAACTCGATCATTAACTGAAATAGACACAATACGGGTATCAACTGGTACTGTCACTTTAATTTTATTAGCCAAGCCTTTTGGCGTCAAATCTAGTTTCAAATCAGACACAACTTTCTCCAAAACATCCTGCGATAGGATAATTTCACGATAGTCTTTAACCAAGTATGATCCTGCCTGTAGGTCTTGATTGGTCAAACCAGATTTCTCTTCCTGATTCCGGCTAACTACATAAATCCGAGTCGTACTAGTAAATTCAGGTTTGATAACAAAAGTACTATAAGCAAAAGCAACTGAAGAAGTTATAATTGCCACCAATAAAATGACTAACTTTCTTTTCCATAAAGCTCTGAATAGTTGCAATACATCGATTTCCAAAGTGTTTTTATCCTTCATATTTTCTCCTAAATTAATTGATCCATTATAATTTTTCTGGGATTTTCTACAAAAAGTTCTTTCGCCTTTTTCGCTCCATATTTCTTAGCAATGATATCGTATGCCTGTTCCATATATGGAGGTCTATCATCTAAATTGTGCATGTCACTTGCGATTACATGAACTAAATCACGTTCCAAAAAATACCTCGCTCGTTTTTTCATAAATTTATATCTTTCTCCAAAGAACTTAGGTTTTAGAACATGATAGCTATTTATCTGAGTATAGCACCCCATATCAATCAGTTCACGAACACGTTTTTCATTATCCTCTAATGCATCGTAACGTTCAATATGAGCAATTACTGGCGTGATTCCCAACATCAAAATATTGCTCAATCCCGTATGAATCTCACGATAGGGAGTATGCATGCTAAACTCAATCAAAGCATAGCGGCTATCATTAAGGGTAGGAATTTCTTTTTTTTCTAGCTTTTCTAGAATATCCAGAGTATAGTATATCTCTGCGCCATAAGCAATGACTAAATCATCTGCTACTTCTTTTGCAATTTCACGAACCTTAATAAAATTTGTTGCAATCTTTTCTTCGGGAGCCTCAAACATTCCTTTTCGACGATGCGAAGTAGACACAATCATTCGAACTCCTTGATTATAAGCTTCCTTTAACAGTGCTTTACTTTCTTCTATTGACTTTGGTCCATCATCTACATCAAAAACGATATGCGAATGGATGTCTATCATTTTACCTACCCTCCATCACATCCTGTATAGCTGCTTTAACTGCAGCTAAACTACTATCATCTATTTCCATCATATAGAGGTTACTGTCTGGCATTGCATAAGAAGGAAGATCCATCCGACCTGTCCCTTTTAAATCTTGAGAATTTACTTTATAGTTCCCTCCACTTTCCAATTGAGTATTCACTAGATCCATCATCGTCTCAATCGGCATATTTGTCTGAAGGGAATCCTGCAAGCCTTGAAGAATACTACTATAGTTTTTCAAGGCCTCTGTAGAAGTCAACTTCTGAATAATTGCTACAATAACCTTTTGTTGGTTTCGACCACGGTCACGATCTCCATCCGCTAATGAATACCGTTCACGAACAAAGCCAAGAGCTTGCTCGGAATTAAGGTGAACATTCCCGACTGGGAAATGGAACTTCCCATTTTGCAATGAAAATTCTTGTTCATTATCAACATCTACTCCACCCAACAAGTCAATTAATTTCAAAAATGATGTAAAGTTCAAACGAACATAATAATTAATATCTACACCATAAAGATTCTCGAGGGTGTGAATGGATGAGTCAACCCCGTATATACCAGCATGAGTCAATTTATCCTTTTGATTGTTACCACCATCAGCAATAGGAACATATGAATCTCGAGGAGTTGTTGTAAGAAGGATTCTCTTCGTATCCCTATTGACCGTCATCAATATATTAACATCTGAGCGAGAAACTGAGCTAATGGCACCGTAAGTATCAATACCACTAACATAGATATTGAAAAAGCGATCTTTAGATACCTTAGGAGTCTCAACCTCTTTAGTCATCTTTTTAGTGTAAATTTTCTTGATTTTAGAAGCATAATCCGGATACTCTGCCTCAATAATATTCTCAAACACGCTATTTAAGACAATAGCTTTAGCTTCTCCAGAAATCAAACTTTTATAAGTTGACAAGTAAGAAGTACTTTTATCAACCGTCAAATCCTTATTTTGACTCGTCTTAATATCAGCGATTAACTTTTGAATATTCTCATTATCCGTCCCAGTCGGCCCTATAACACTAGATAATTGAGCGATATTATTGATATCGCTATCCTTTAAAACTACAACACTGAGGGAATACTCTGAATAATTTGAAGTTGCATTAATATGACTTGTAAATCCTACAAATTGTTGCAGAGCAAATAAAGAAACCGAGCTCACTAAAACAGCAAGTGTCAAAAAGAAAATCGTGAACTTTTCGGCTTTTTTATAGATTATTAGTAGTGTAGCACTAATAGCAACCATCAAGGTTAAAACTGCAACTACAATATTCAAGTTTCTAAAAGCAAGTACATTATACTTAAAGATTAGGAACAATAAAAATACACTCAACAAAGAATAAACAAGCAACAAAATTATATTAATATTCTGTTTTGTTTTCTGTGAGCGTGATTTTTTAAAACATCTACTCATGATTATCACCTATACATTTAATAGTCCCATTATATCACTTTTTTAATATAAATTCTACAATTAATACTTTTATAGATAATCTTCAATGCCAGCTCTTCGTATCTCATAACCTTTTAATTCCTACTTAAAAGTAAAATCGCTATAGTATTTTTGCAACAGCATTACTTAATTTTAACATCATATATCAGTGTTTCCAAACTCTTTTCTATAAATAAAAAAGTATAATCACACAACAGTCTGAACTACAATATACAAAAAGCAGCCCTATTAAGATAGCTTTATGAAAACCATCCAATAGAACTGCTCATCATTATTTAACATGATTTTCTGCTTCTTTTTGAGCTTTTTCGATTGCTTTTTTGCTTTCTTGCTCCCATTTAGTCTTAGCTTCCTCATACTGTTTGGTTGTTACAGTATCTTTTTGCAGTTTCATGTACTTGTAGTTATTTCCGTCACCCTTGATGCCGACTAGTGAATAGCCTCTTGTAAATGGTGTTACTTTGGTTACAGATGCTGTTCCACCATTTGACATAGCTGACATGATTAGAGAATTGTCAATCATCCAAGCTTGAGCTTCAGCGTATTTTTCATAGCGTTTGGTTACATCTTTATTTTCATTATCTGCATCTTTGAGCATCTTAGTGTAAGTATCCAGACCTAGGCTAGCAATTTTTGCCTTATCTTCCTTGGCATCTAGACCAAAAATCTTGAGATAGAATCCATCCTCTGCATTGAAAGGATTGAGATAAGTTGATGGATCTTGGTAGTCACCTACCCAACCATCAAAGCTCAAATCGTAATCCCGATCAGCTGGTGTTGGTGCTAAGAAGGCTACGTTATTAAAATCATCTGTTGAAAGTTGTTGAACATCAATGACAATATTATCAGCACCCAAAACTGATTCAAGAGTCTGTTTTACAGAGTTCATACCTGTCACAGCATTCTTATTCGTCTGATCAACTGCCACATCCAAGTGAATAGGGAATGTTACACCTTGACTTGCCAATTCTTTTTTAGCATCCGCAAATTTTGCTTGGGCTTTTTCTTTATTAAAATAGGCATCTTGAGCATCTGCTAGGTTCATACCTGCCCACTCTGTTCCATAGTTAACCAATTTAGAAGCGACTACTTCTCCAAAGGTCTTGTCTCCAACTTGGACAAATGTAGGAGGCACTAGGGTGTTACGAAGGGTCTTGCTAGCTGCTTCTTCCCCATTTGACTGAGCAGAGTAAGCTGTTCGGTCCAAGGCAAAGTTCACTGCTTGACGGAAGTTTTTGTTCAAGACAGCTGTCTCAGTTGACTTCTTCTGCTCATCTGTCGTTTTAGCAGTATGATTGTAAGCCTTACGATTGACGTTGAAATTGAAATACCAAGAAGTCTTGTCCTGCAAGCTATAGACGATATTATCTTTATATTTCTCCTTGGTCTTGGCAAAGTTTGAACTATTTGGATAAACCCCAGCGATAGAATAGGCTCCACTTTCAAAGTTACGGATGGTCAATTCTTGGTCTGAGCCATCAAAATAAGCCAATTTCACGTGTTCAATTGATACTTTGTCATGATCATAGTAATGCGGATTTTTCACATACTCAATAGATGATTTTGATGTGAAATCTTTTAACAAGTAAGGTCCACTGTAGAGAATACTATCTGGAGATAGGGTACCAAAATCCTTCCCTTTTGAGTTTAGAAACTCTTCGTTTACTGGGAAAAGAATACTGTTCGTTGTTTTTGAATTCCAGTAAGGCTCTGGGCGTGTCAAAGTATACTCAACAGTCTGGTCATCAATGGCCTTAACCCCAACCTTAGAAAAGTCAGAATCCGCTCCTGTAATATAATCATTCAAGCCCTTGATTGAGTTTTGAATCAAGTCAATGGCCTGTGATTTATTATCCACTGCGTACTTGATACCTGTCACAAAATCCTGTGCCTTGACTGGAGCGTATTCTTCACCGTCAGCTGTGAACCATTTGGCATCTTTTCTCAATTTGTAGGTATAAGTTAGACCGTCGCTTGAAACAGACCAGTCTTCTGCCAAAGATGGAACTAGGTTTCCGTGATTGTCATTTTCAAGCAAACCATCAACTAGATTGGTAATGATGGCTGTATTATCAGCGTAGTAGTCTAATAGATAGTTAAAAGTAGTTGGATTTCCACTAAAGGTTGATGAGTAAGTTTTTGTATCTGAACCTGATTGTCCGCAAGCAGCTAAAAGCAAGGCAGCCGCAAAAGTCAGACCTGCACTAAGGACACGCTTTTTTGTCTTCATCTTCTTTCTCCTTTATGTTAGTTTTTATAACATAAGCTTATTTTACCAAAATAGTGGGAATTTGTAAAGTTAATTGAATTTCGAGAATGAAAGTTTATAAACTTTAGGAATAAAAAAACAAAGAATTTCTGTCTTTCATACAGTCCTCCCTTGTTTTTATACGATTTCAATTTTAGATTTTTCTGTTCAGAAATATTTAGCCCAATTCCACACAGAAAGCATCCCATGGAGCTAAGACTTGTTTTTCAAAGGCTTCTTGAGCCGTGGTGTTTTCAATCAAGACAGATTTGACGTTTCCTTCTACTGTTAAGTCTTGCTCTTCATTGGACAAATTGGCCACAACTAGAAAACGACGGTCGCCATCTTTACGAATATAAGCAAAGACCTTATCAGCCGTATCAAGAAGTTCAAAATCAGCTCGAATCAGCCAGCTATTCTCCTTACGGATTTGAACTAGCTTCTGATAGGTATAGAAAATAGAATCAGGATTTGCCAGCGCTTCTTGAACGTTGATTGCTTGATAGTTTGGATTCACTGCCAACCAAGGTTGAGCAGTTGAGAAACCAGCGTTTTTGCTCTCATCCCATTGCATAGGGGTACGGGCATTGTCACGACCAATGACACGGATACTGTCCATGATTTCTTCCATCGGAACGCCTTTTTCAAGAGCCTCACGCGCATAGTTAAGAGATTCAATATCTTCTACTTGATTCAGTGTTTCAAACGGATAATTTGTCATCCCAATTTCCTCACCTTGATAGATATAAGGAGTCCCTCTCATGAGATGAAGCAAGATTGCAAAGGCTTTGGCAGATTTTTCTCGGTATTCTTGGTCATTTCCCCAGATTGAGACGATACGAGGGAGGTCATGATTGTTCCAGAAGAGTGAATTCCAGCCGTCCTCAACGCCTAACTCTGTCTGCCATTTGTTGAAAATCTCTTTTAACTTAGGGATATTCAGCGCTTTTTGATAGTGCCACTTAGGTTGCCCTTCCTGATACTGAAGACAGATGTGTTCAAATTGGAAAACCATAGACAATTCTTGCCCCTTTGGATCAGAGTAAAGCTTGGCAATCTCTGGAGTTGCTCCCCAAGTCTCCCCTACTGTCAAGAGATTCTTATCGCCAAAAGTGGCTTGGTTCATCTCCTTGAGATAAGGATGGAGCATAGGTCCATTATTGACTACCTTCTCATCAGGAATTTTGCCAATCATGTCAATGACATCCATACGGAAACCGCCAATGCCTTTATCAATCCAGAAGTTCATCATCTCATAAATTTTCTGGCGAAGTTTTTCATTCTCCCAGTTGAGATCAGGCTGTTTCTTACTGAAAAAGTGGAGATAGTATTGACCCGACTTTTCATCATACTCCCAAGCAGACCCACTAAAGATAGAATCAAGATCATTAGGCTCATCCCGCCAGATATAGTAGTCACGCTCAGGGCTGTCAGGATTTTCACAGGCCTCGACAAACCAAGCATGTTCATCCGAGGTATGATTGACCACCAAGTCCATGATGATACAAATATCACGTTTCTTAGCTTCAGCGATTAGTTGGTCCATATCCTCCATGGTCCCGAAAATAGCTGCAATCGCTTGATAATCAGCAATATCATAGCCATTATCATCCATAGGACTGTCATAAACTGGAGAAAGCCAAATCGCTGTGATTCCTAACTTGGCTAGATAGTCTAACTTACTGGTAATTCCTGGCAAATCGCCAATTCCATCTCCGTTGCTATCCATAAAACTCTTTGGATAGACTTGATAGACTACGGCATTGTGCCACCATTTTTCTTGCATTTTCTTACCTCATTATTTTAATAATCTACAGTCTATGATAGCGCTTTTCTGAGTTTTGTGCAAGCGTTTGCCTAATCTTTTTACTTCCTTTTTTAACTCCATAGTTTCCTAACTGCCAATTTTTTATTATAATAGAGGTCAGAGGTAAAAAAATGAAAAAACAAGCTTTTAGTTCTGAACAATATTTGAATCTACAGCGCGACCACATTTTGGAGCGCATTAACCAATTTGACGGCAAGCTCTACTTGGAGTTTGGTGGCAAAATGCTAGAAGATTTCCACGCTGCTCGTGTGCTTCCTGGCTATGAGCCTGACAACAAAATCAAGCTCTTGCAAGAGTTGAAAGAGCAGGTTGAGGTTGTGATTGCCATTAACGCTAGCAACATCGAGCATTCTAAAGCACGTGGTGACTTGGGCATTTCTTATGACCAAGAAGTTCTTCGTTTGATTGATAAATTCAATGAATTAGGGATTTTTGTCGGCTCAGTGGTCATTACACAATACGCTGGCCAACCCGCTGCAGATGCTTTCCGCAACCAACTTGAGAAAAACGGAATTGATTCCTATCTTCATTATCCAATAAAAGGATATCCGACGGATATGGATCACATCATTTCTCCAGAAGGCATGGGAAAAAATGACTACATCAAAACCAGTCGCAACCTGATTGTCGTAACCGCTCCTGGACCTGGTTCTGGAAAATTGGCAACCTGTATGTCCAATATGTACCACGACCAAATCAATGGTATCAAGTCTGGTTACGCTAAATTTGAAACCTTCCCAGTTTGGAATCTTCCCCTTCATCATCCAGTTAACTTGGCTTATGAAGCTGCCACAGCTGACCTTGATGATGTCAACATGATTGATCCTTTCCATCTTCAAACCTATGGAGAAACCACTGTCAACTACAACCGTGATATCGAAATCTTCCCAGTGCTCAAGCGCATGTTGGAACGTATCCTAGGAGAGTCTCCATACGCTTCTCCAACAGATATGGGAGTCAACATGGTTGGTTTCGCTATTACAGATAATGAGGCTGCTATCGAAGCCTCTAAACAAGAAATCATCCGTCGCTACTATCAAACTGTTCTTGATTTCAAAGCCGAAAAAGTTGGCGAAGCTGCTGTCAAGAAAATCGAGTTGCTTATGAATGACCTCGGCATCACACCTGCAGACCGTAAGGTTGCTGTCGTTGCCCGTCAAAAAGCTGAAGAAACTGGCGGACCAGCCCTAGCCCTTGAATTGCCAACTGGCGAAATCGTGACTGGTAAAAACTCAGAACTCTTTGGCCCTACAGCCGCTGCTCTTATCAACGCTATCAAGAAATCAGCTGATATTGCTAAAGAAGTGAAACTAATCGAACCAGAAGTTGTCAAGCCAATCCAAGGTCTTAAAATCGATCATCTAGGTAGCCGCAATCCACGCCTACATTCAAATGAAATTTTGATTGCACTGGCTATCACAGCTACGGAAAATCCTGATGCTGCCCGCGCTATGAAAGAACTTGGCAATCTCAAAGGAAGCGAAGCCCACTCAACCATCATCTTGACCGATGAAGACAAGAATGTCCTTCGTAAACTAGGTATCAACGTAACCTTTGACCCATACTACCAATACGACCGCTTGTATCGTAAGTAACGATTTCAACCTCTCCAGCCTCGGAGAGGTTTTCTCTCTGTCTCAGGAGCCAGCTTTATGATATAATAAAAAAAGAAAACTGAAAGGATATACCATGTCAAAAGAAGTTATTGTTGAAAGTTTTGAACTTGACCACACTATTGTTAAAGCACCCTATGTTCGCTTGATTGGGGAAGAAACCGGGCCAAAGGGAGACGTTATCTCCAACTTTGATATTCGCTTGGTGCAACCAAACGAAGACTCAATCCCTACTGCTGGACTTCACACTATCGAGCACCTCTTGGCAAAACTTATCCGTACCCGCATTGACGGTATGATTGACTGTTCACCATTTGGTTGCCGTACAGGCTTCCACATGATTATGTGGGGACGTCATACCAGTGCTGAAATTGCGGCTGTTATCAAGGATTCGCTCAAGGAAATCGCTGAAACCACTACTTGGGAAGATGTCCCTGGAACAACCATCGAATCTTGCGGAAACTATAAGGACCACAGCCTCTTCTCTGCTAAAGAATGGGCTAAACTCATCCTTGAACAAGGGATTTCAGATGATGCCTTTGAACGTCATGTGATTTAAACGTAAAAAAGGAACCAGTTTTTTCAGCTGGCTCCTTCTTTTTTATGCTCAAAATGTTGAGTTAGGCTTTCTCACGAATGACCAAAACACCATCTTCCATATCTGCTTCTAGGTGTTTAGCATCAAGGTTATCCAAGTGGAAGTCTGTGACTTTGTCACGGATTTGTTGTTCAACCACACGACGGAGTGGACGAACACCCATGACTTCATCGTAGCCTTCCTCAGTCATGTATTCTTTAGCAGCTTCGCTCACTGCCAAGTCAATGTCTTTCTTAGAAAGCGTCTTGTTAACTTCAACCAACATAAGGTCTACAATCTTAGAAAGATCTTCTTTGCTCAAGTGTGAGAATTCGATGACAGCATTGAAACGGTTAAGGAATTCTGGACGGAAGTAAGGTTTCAAACGATCCATCAATTCTGGTTTATCAGCATCTTCTGTCAAGTTAGCTTCGTAACCAAAGCCTGCATTTGAAGTTGCGATAATCACCGTATTCTTGAAGTTAACAGTGTTACCTTGACCATCTGTCAAACGACCATCATCCAAAACTTGAAGGAGAAGGGTGATGACTTGAGGGTCAGCCTTTTCAATTTCGTCGAGAAGGACGATTGAGTATGGATTGCGACGGACGCGTTCTGTCAAGGTATTGTTGTTGTCATCGTAACCAACATAACCTGCAGTTGTACCAATCAATTTAGATACGGCTGTGCGGTCGCTGTATTCTGACATGTCCAAACGTATGATAGCATCTTTCGTTCCGAACATATCTAGAGCCAATTGTTTAGCCAACTCAGTCTTACCAACACCAGTAGGACCTACAAAGAGGAAGCTACCGATTGGACGATTACCTTCATCAAAACCAGCACGGTTACGACGGATAGCTTTTGCTACTGCTTCAACGGCCTTATCTTGACCAATAACTTTCGTCTGCAAACGATGACCCATATCTTTCAAACGTTCGATATCTGATGCTCCCATTTGTGAAACTGGAATACCCGTCATTCGTTCTACAGATTCAGCCACATCGTTGACACTTGCAGTCACCTTCATATCTTCTGTGTGGTTTTCGATTTTCTTTTCCAATTCTGCAATATGTGTTTTATAGTTGAGAGCTGCTTCAAAATCTTCTGCCTCAACTGCTTTTTCTTGCTTGTCTTTTTCCGCTTCAATTTCACGTTCAACAGCATGCACATCTGTTACAGGATGTTGTGCTGCCAAGTGAGCTGCCGTTACATCGACAAGGTCGATAGCCTTATCTGGCAAGCTACGTTGAGGAATGTATTGGATAGAATAATCCACTGCCGCTTTCAAAACCTCGTCTGGCAGGATAACATTATGGTGTTGCTGATAGAGGTCACGAATTCCTTGAAGAATTTTAAAGGTATCCTCTGCTGAAGGAGCATTGACCTTGACTTCGTTGAAACGACGAGCAAGAGCTGCATTCTTCAAGATGGTGTTACGATATTCGTCTTGAGTCGTTGCTCCAATCACTGTCAATTCTCCACGAGAGAGGGCTGGCTTGAGAATGTCCGCAAGCCCTTTAGAACCACTGTCACCTCCAGTAGATCCAGCACCGAGGATTTGGTGAATTTCATCAAAGAAGAGAATAATATTCCCTGCTTCTTTGACCTCATTAACTAGGTTTTGAACGTTTTCTTCAAAACTACCACGGTATTGAGTACCAGCCTCAAGACCAGAGATATCAATGGAAATAATTTCCTTGTTCTTAATAGCAGCTGGAACATCTCCGTTCACAATGGCTTGTGCTAGACCTTCGACAACTGCTGTCTTACCAACACCTGCATCTCCGACCAAAACAGGATTGTTCTTAGTACGACGTGAAAGGATTTCAGATGTTTCTTGAATTTCCTTGTTTCGTCCGATAACAGGATCCAACTTGCCCTCACGCGCTTCTGCTGTCAAGTTTCGACCCAGTTTAGCAAGGACACCATCTTGTTTCATACCTGACGTATGTTGTGGCATTTGTCCATCAACTTCTGCATTTCCTGGCAATTGACCAGTCGCACGATAATGAGCAAATTCCTCAGGTGTGACTTCACGTCCATTAATCAAGTAACGGCGATTTTCAGAACTGTATCCTCGCATACCACCCATCAATTGGTTAAATAAATCATCCATGTTGTTAAAATTATTAAAGTTGTTGTTCATATTCTTTACCTCATTTTATTTACTTCGTTATTATTACTGATATTGACTATCTTTGACCTTTGTTTTAAAAAATTTAGACTAGCTAAATCGCTACTCTAGGTACTATTTCTGGTTTTTCTTTTTCAAGCAGGAGTAGACTATCTTTACTTCTGAAGATTTCTAGATTAAACATAGACACACCTCTTTCTACTTTACTTTAAATAAGTGTTCTAGTAAGGCTTTCATTTACCTTACGTTCATAATATACTACATTGGTCAGAAAAGGTCAAGTGATTTGACTTTAATTGACCAATATTTTTTTTAAAAGCAAAAACACCCTGAAATATCAGGGTGCTATTCTTACATCAAATATAAAATTGCTAGGGTCAGGAGACTTGCTAGAAGTCCTACTCCCCAAAAGAAGAAGTCAACCTTCCACTCGCTCCAAGGGTTTCCTTTACCAGACAATCCTCCAAGTTCAAAATGGTGATGCACAGGCGTCATACGGAAAATACGTTTGCCACCAGTCATTTTGAAATAACTGACTTGCATCATGACCGAAGTTGTTTCAAAGACATAAACAATTCCAATAATCAAGAGAGTCCATTCTTGGTGGAGGGCCATAGAGATGGCTGCCAGCATTCCACCTAGGGCCAAACTTCCCACATCTCCCATAAAGACCTTGGCAGGCTTATGGTTAAAGACGAAGAAACCAAGCAAACCACCAATCATGGCAAGAATCACTAGAAGAATATCCATCTGACCTTGCACATATGCAATAACTCCATAGGCAGACAAGCTAATCACAACGGAAATACTAGCTAAACCATCAATTCCGTCTGTCAAGTTTACTGCATTTGAAAAACCGACTAGCCAGAAAAGAGCAAAGAAAATATAGAAAAATCCCAAATGAACTGGATAACCAAATACAGACAGGATATCACCCCCACGCTCATAGAAAAGATAAAAGATAACTCCACCTAAAAGCTGAAGAGCCAATTTTTGCTTGGGATTTAGCCCCTCATTGATTTTGCGAAAGACTTTGAGAAAGTCATCTAAAAATCCAACCAAGCCATACAAGACCAAGATGAACAAAATCATTCCCACATTATTGGTCAATTGTTTTGAAAAAATAGCAACAAGAAAACTCACCACAACTGCAGCAATGAGGAAAACAAGTCCCCCCATTGTGGGCGTGCCAGCTTTTGCTTGGTGTTGTTTGACATCCTCATGCATCTGCTGGCCTGTAATTTGCGCCTTTCTATAAAATTGGATAAAAGCTGGAATTCCTACTAAAGTTAGTAAAAATGTCACAATTCCAGCACTGATGGAAATAAACATATTAGTCTCCTAAAGTTAATGTAATTTTTTTAATGTCCTTGATGGCTGTATTAGCACGAACATCTTGCTTCTGCACAGTGGAGCCCGAACCTTCAAATTCAAGTTCTATATTTAACCACTTAGAAAAAGCTTCTGCGGTTGCTTTTGTCCAACCATACATATCTGGAACTTCCTCTGCTTTATCAGATAAGAGGAGAACTTGCTGGTTAGGTGCAAGATTGGTCCCTTCTTCTACAGATGATTCTTTAATCTTTGTTCCTGTTCCCACAACGATTGGTTGCACAATATTGCGACGTAGTTCTTCTGCTAAATCTCCAGGGGATATGTCCTTGATACTAGGCATAGCATAAGAAGTCTGACTACTTATTTGATCTAAGGCTTTGGCTGTTGATTGAAGATTAAGGGAATCTTTCATGGCCACTGCCCTTTCCAAGATAGGATTGGCGAATTCTCCCAACTGGATCCCTGAATAATGCTCAGGTTGTTGAACTGTTACATACAAGATAAAATCAGGATTTTCAGCCGGATTCATCGATACAGCCGAAAAAATATAATTGGTAGAACCAATCAAATATCCTCCATTTTTCTCATCCGCAATCTGGGCTGTACCGGACTTGAGAGCCACATTTTGACCAGGAACAGTTACAGTTGGCTTGCCTGTACTGTGGTTATGCATAGTTCCATAAACAGGATCAGTTCCTACTAACACCATATGAGTTCGAGTTAAACTTGCCGCATCTTTAGAAACAGGATTCCCCACAACTTCTTTTTGAGACTTACGAACAGATTGATTATTGGAATCATAAATTGCACTAATAAATTTAGGCTCTAACATAATTCCATCATTAGCGATCGCTGTAAAAGCACGTAGCATTTGGGTTTGGGTCACTGAAATCCCTTGTCCAAATGAACTCTGGGCAATATTGACAATATTGTCAGCAGGAAGTTGGCCTGCATATTCATCCGTCAAACCAAAACGAGTCGGAACACCAAATTTAAAGCGACTTAGATAATCCAGCCAGGTAGCATCTCCCATCTTTTGCTCCAGAAGCGTCATCCCAACGTTACTTGAGTGCGCAAACCCTTGAGAAAAGGTCATCATTCCTCCGCCAGTTAATCCTTCATTGACGTCCCAATCTCGGATAGTAGCATCTGCCACTTTTAACTCACTACTATTGAAGACTTCTCCTCCTGAGAAAGTGTTATTGTCAATAGCAGCCGCGAGTGTCATGACCTTCATGGTTGACCCTGGCTCATAGTTACTTTGATAGAGGATATCACGCCAAATAAAGTCCTTAGTCAACCCTTCCTTAGTATCAGCGTCGAAGGTTGGTCTCTGCGTTGTTGCAAGAATTTCTCCCGTTTTAGCACTAACCAAGGTTGCTGTCATATACTTGCCTTTTACTTTTTCTTGAAAGACATTCATCTGTGTCTCCATGAAAGACTGAAGGGTGCTGGAAATCGTTGTATAAACATCCTTGCCATCTACCGTTTGTTGGGAAACTTGTTCCGTTCCGGGTACAACATTACCTAGACGATCCTTTTCATAAGTAATAATGCCATCTTTCCCTGCGAGAATACTGTTCAAGGAACTCTCCATCCCAGAAGTTCCCAGCAAACTCTTGCTCCCATCTTCATTTTCATGGAGCTGAGCTAAACCAATAAAACTAGAAGCGAATTGTCCATTTGGATAGCTTCTGTTAGGGCTAGTTGTAAAGTCAATTCCTTCAACACTAGCGTCTTTCAAATCCTTTTTAATAGCTATCATATTGGCATAGGTAATCCCATTTCCTTTGGCACCAAAGGAAACTTGAGTCAGATTCGGTTGAGACAATTGTTCTTTAACATAAGACTCGTCCATATCCAAATACTTATGGAAGACCTCTGCTACCTTATTAAACTGGGCATCTTCTACATAAAGAATTTTACCCGTTGCTGATTTGTATTTTTTATCAATAACAGCATAGACATTATAGGAGGTTGCGTCCTCAGCAATCGGGACTCCATTTCGATCATAAATAGTCCCACGTTTGGCAGGGACTGTACGAGTTATTTGGTGAACTTTCTTAGCCTCTTTTACTAGATCTGTTCCAAATTTACTACCACTTCCGATAATAACAGCAAAATTGACCAAAAAGACAGCGAAAAGTACGACAGCTAACAAGCTGATGTACTTCCCCACTATTTTACGGTTTTCTGCTGGAGATTTACGGTTTCTAATCGCAAATCGGGTTATTCTTTTTGTCCACTTCATATCTTACTCCGCTGATCGAATATTCTCGTTATTCAATTTTAAGTCCTTAGAATTTGCGATTTCTTTCAAGCGTTCTGCCCTCAACAATTCATTTACCTCTTGTTTGGCATCATCCAATTCTGTCTTCTTCTCCTCTATCTGCGCATTGATTTTTGTCAAATCATTTTGTACTTGTAGGAGTCGAGTCTGCATAAAGATAATACTCAATGCCAAAACGAGAGCTGTAAACGCAATGGAGAGATAAAAAGCCTTCTCCACACGGGAGAATTTTTTTATACGACTCTGCAAGAATTGACTGGTTGTTTCTTTCTTATCTACCATTTTTTCCTCTTACTTGTGAATTTTTCTTGCCACGCGCAACTTGGCTGAGTGCGAGCGGTTATTGGCTTCTAATTCTTCTGCACTTGGCAAGATTGGCTTACGGGATACCAATTCCATCTTGGGCTTGAGATCATCCGGGATGAAAGGCAAGCCTTTGGGAACTTCAACTGTTGAAGCTTCCTTGAACAATTGCTTGGTCAAGCGGTCTTCTAGCGAATGGAAGGTAATCACTGAGATTCTAGCATCTATAGCCAACATCTCCATAGCCTGCTGGATAGATTCATCTGCTGCTCCCAGTTCATCATTGACTTCAATTCGAATAGCCTGGAAAATCTGCTTGGCAGGATGCCCCTTCTTCTTGAGTTCCTTGGCAGGTTTGGCCGACTTGATAATGTCTGCCAATTCAGTCGTTGTCTCGATTGGCTTTATTTCACGCGCTTGTTCAATCTTACGCGCAATCTGTTTAGAGAATTTATCCTCGCCATACTTAAAGAAAATACGAACCAAGTCATGATAGTCATAGTGGTTCACCACTTCATAAGCTGTCAGACTAGCATCCTGATTCATGCGCATGTCCAGTGGCGCATCCTTTTTATAAGAAAAACCACGCTCACGCTGGTCCAGCTGAGGACTAGACACTCCCAAGTCATAACAAATTCCATCAATTTCCTGAACACCAGCTTCGCGCAAACGGGCCTGTAAATGACGGAAATTGTCCTTGATAAAGGTTACCATCCCTTTTTCGATATAGGGTGCCAAACGTTTTTGCGCGTTGTCAATGGCATTCTGGTCCTGGTCAAAGGCATAGAGATGGCCTTTTTCACTTAATTTACTTAATAAATATTCGCTGTGGCCTGCTCCACCTAAAGTCGCATCAACGTAGATACCGTCAGGCTTTACGTCGAGCATATCAATCGTTTCGTGGAGTAAGACCGTTACATGATGAAATTCTTTTGTCATATCTTATCTATTTTACCACAAATCCGACCAGCTTGCACTAGTCAGACAAATAGGCCACAAACAAGTAAGAATTTCTTTAAGAAATATGTCAAATATGCTTGACATCTACTTCACAGAAGAATATAATATAGTCAAATATATGCGACACAAACCAGAAAGGAGAATAGATGAATCGTGTGAAAGAATTTCGCAAGGAACTAGGCATTTCCCAGCTCGAGCTCGCCAAGGATATCGGTGTCTCGAGACAAACCATCAATATGATTGAAAACGACAAGTACAATCCAACCCTGGAACTCTGTCTCAATCTCGCTCGTAGCCTCCAAACTGACCTCAACAGTCTCTTTTGGGAGGATAATTTTTAAAAAAGGAGCCAACTCATGAAAAAAGAAGCCTTCACTGAAAAATTTATCAAACGCATTTATGGCATTTCAGGACCACTTGATGAACACAAACGACGCGAGGCTGATCGTATCGGCAATCAAGTTTTTATCATCCTCTTTTATCTGATGACATTTGGAAATCTCATCCCCTTTGTCCTCGCTTATAAATACCCGCAAATTGTCGCTATCGGCTATCCTATTGTGGTATTCGGCATTTCGATGATTTCTGCTTTCTATGTGCTCTCCCAAACCAAAAAAACAGGGATTACAGCTATTGATCCAGATATGCTGAGTGAGAAAGAAAGCAAGCAACTACATTACCCAGGTCTGAAAGCAGGTTTGTTCTTTGGTCTATGGATATTTTTTATAACTCCTCTTCTCGATATACTCATAGGTGAAGGTCAGGACTATTTTCAGTCTCTTCTCACTATAAGAAATGGTGTATCAAGCATTCTCGGTTCTATCTTCTTCGGGGCAAGCATACAGTTCCTCATCTCCCGTCGCATTGCAAAAGCCAAGAAAAATCAGGATGAGTATTAGGAGGTGCCCTATGAAATCACTAGTAACTTTACTTACCTATCATATTTTGTTCAGTTCACTGCTCATCTTCATCATCGTTTCAGGGAACTTGCCAATCGACGAGACATTCCTCGTGCTAGTCTTTATTCTAGCACTTAACAAAGGACTGACTTATCTAAAGATTGACTCCCCAAAAACGCGCACACTTAACTTAGCACTATACTTTATAATTCTATCTTTTCCACAACTGATGCTCATCTCAAGCGGTTGGAAATATTATTTACTGCTGACTATCGCTAGCCTTTCTTCTATCACTTATCTTTATTATCTCTATCAATTCGTAAAAGAAAATCAGTAAAACCGCTCATTTAGGAGGTTACTAGCATGAAAAAAGAAGACTTCACCACTCGCCTACTTCGAAATCTCTTTCACATTCAGGGCCCTTTTGATGAATGCCGACAAGAGATTATCCACAAGGCTTGTGCCCGTTCCATGGTCCAAATCGTTTATTCTTCCTTCATTCTCTTCTTGTTTTATCTGTTATTTGGACGCTTCATAGAAGCCGTTCGCTATGCTATGCCCTACGTTTACTCTGGACTCATTTTTTTCATTACTTTAAAAACTCAAAGAGCCGTCAAAGAACTCCATCTGGAAAAAGATGACAAGTCAGAAATCATCCTCAAAACCTACAGCAAAGCCCAAATCAAATTTCGAAGCTGGGTTGTGTTTATCGATATTCAGATTGGTCTCTTTACCTTACTCATCTTTCATAAAGTCTTCGTTCAGCAGATGTCCTTTTCAGATTTTGGGAAGTTGCTCATGCAAGTCGATAAAAGTGTTCCTTTGCTGATGTATGGCCTGATTATCGGTAGCATTTTTGGAACCATGACCTACGGATTTCTATCACTACAGGAGGAAAAAACTCCTAACAAGATCACACAGAAGGAGAAAAGCAATCAATGACTTCACTATACGATTTTTCAGTTTTGAACCAAGACAATCAAGAAACTCCACTAGATGCCTATCGTGGGAAAGTTCTCTTGGTTGTCAACACTGCTACCGGATGTGGTTTAACGCCCCAGTACCAAGGACTTCAAGAACTCTATGATCGCTATCAAGAACAAGGTTTTGAGATTTTAGACTTCCCTTGCAATCAGTTTATGGGACAAGCACCCGGTAGCGTAGAGGAAATCAGCAACTTCTGTAGCCTAAACTATCAAACCACCTTCCCACGCTTTGCCAAGATCAAGGTCAACGGCAAGGAGGCAGATCCCCTCTATGTCTGGTTAAAAGACCAGAAATCTGGCCCACTAGGAAAACGAATCGAATGGAATTTCGCTAAATTTCTCATCGGTCGTGATGGGCAGGTCTTTGAGCGCTTCTCTTCAAAAACAGACCCAAAACAGATTGAAGAGGCGATACAAAACCTACTATAATTTCACAATCTCACTTTGATTAGGTCTCCTTTAGCCTAATGAATAGTGAGATTTTTAATTAACTTTGACTTAAATAGCCATTCCATATAATGAAGAATGCAGTATTGTAAATTGTAATTGATAAAACTGCTAGTCAAAAAAATCTGTTTCATATAGCTGTTTCTAATACATCACCCTCATCTAACAGTTTTCAAGCTCAATAAATGTAGGGTGCTAGTCTTCAATTACATTCGGACTTAAAACCTAATAAATACTCTTAAAACTAAATGATGTTCAAAATCCCCCTTCATAATTATCATATTTTTTTAGATACACCTATGCCTACACTTCACTTTCATCAGCTATCAAAACCTAAACATATAATAGCACTGTTGACCTTGTTCTATATATGTGCTAGAATTATTGATATATATTCAATGAAAGGCTTTACACCAAATGTTCCCATTCATGCCGGCAGCACGAGCAAAAAATGTTTTTGATATCCCTTATCAAAGCTTATATCAAATTGGTTTTAAGGGTTTAATTTTTGATATCGATCAGACTCTTGTGATGCATGGTACTCCTGCCACAGAACAAGTTATTGAACTATTTCAAAATCTCAAAGTCCTTGGTTTCCAAATTTTTCTTTTATCAAATAATGACGAGGAAAGAATAACAGAATTTAATAAACATCTATCCGTTCCTTTTATTCCTCTTGCAGAAAAACCAAATCCTAAGAATTTTCAAAAAGCTCTTGACATGATGCAGTTAAAACCTTTTGAAACTGTGATGATTGGAGATCAACTTTTCACAGACATTCTGGGAGCTAGTCGAGCAAATATTCCCACTATATTGGTTGATTTTTTATATGATCCTAAAGAAGGCGGGATTGGCAAAAAACGATGGGTTGAAAAACTAATACTATCTACTTACCCATTTTTCAGACAAAAAAATAAGCATTTAGATGTGATAAAGAAGGAGAAAGAGCATGGTTTTTTGGAATAAGGACCTATTATTTTGTGAAATTAGTCCTACCACATATAAAATCTCTTTAAAAAAAGAAAATCTCAAACGACATATCCAAAATTTTAAAGAAGGAAAGAAATTCTCAAAAGTTCGTCAAGAAAAACTCCTACCTAACGTGGTTTCATCATACTCTACTCAGTTGATCAAGCGCGGTCCTGGTATTGATATCAATCTCCAGAAAGGCAAAGCAACTAACATTCATATTGCAGCCCAATCTTTGAACCATATTATGATTTACCCTGGAGAAGAATTCTCTTTTTGGAGTTTAATTGGAAATACAACAAAAAGAAAAGGATACTTAGAAGGACGAGTCATTATTAACGGCAAAGTGGAACCCGGTATCGGAGGCGGACTCTGCAACCTAGCTAATCTACTCCATCTTTTAATTGTTCATAGTCCCATGGAAATCACGGAATTTCATGCACATTCAGATGCACTAGATCCAGATAAAGGAAAGCGAAAACCATTTGCAAACGGAACATCTGTCCAATACAATCATCAAGATTACCGTTTTAAAAATTCAACTAACCAAATCATTCAATTACGAACATGGGTTGAGAATGAAATACTCTTCGGAGAATTACGAAGTGAAGCCCAGTTCCCATTCATTTATCAAATTGTCGAAGAAAATCATCATTTCAAAAAAGAGGGGGAACATTATTATCGTCACTCCATGATTTATCGTGAAAAGCTTGATAGAGTAACTGAACAAACATTAGAAAAAGAACTTGTTTTGAAAAATCATTCAAAAGTCATGTATGATCCCGATCTCATACCTACAGAAATGATTAAACAATAATCTAAATCTTCCGATATCATGAAAAAATGACTTAAATTCAAGGTAAAAGGAACTATTATGAACAACACACCTAAATTAATCGTTATGCTGACGCACAATGATCACACAGTTGAAAATGCTAGTGAAATTTTCGAATCATGTAAACACTCTAACGCTGAGTATTGGGGTTTTAAAGAAAAACCACTTCCTATTTCTGAAATGAAATCGTTATTCTCAAAAATGAAATCTTGTGGTAAGACTACTTTTCTTGAAGTTGTTGAATATGACGAAGAAAGTGGACTCCAAGGTGCACGAATAGCTAAAGAATGTGGGTGCGATATTTTAATGGGGACTGTCTTCTTTGATTCAATAAACCAATTTTGTAAAGAAAACAACATAAAGTATATGCCATTTGTTGGACAAATTACGGATCGTCCATCTATCCTAGACGGTTCTATCGAGCATATGATTTCTCAAGCAAAAGAATATCTAGCAAAAGGAGTTTATGGATTTGACCTGCTAGGTTATCGTTATACAGGGGATCCCATTGAGCTGAACAATACTTTTATTCAAGCTGTCCAAGCACCCGTTTGTTTGGCTGGAAGTATTGATAGCTATGAACGTTTGGATGAAGTCATTGAAGCAAATCCTTGGGCTTTTACAATAGGAAGTGCATTTTTTGAAGAAAAATTTGGTACAAAAATTCATGAACAAATTAATAATGTTTGTAATTACTTAGAAAAATAAGCTTTATAGCATAAAAAGAAGACAAGCCTGGTAAAAAACTCAATTTCAAGAGAAAATGAAGTAAATCTTTCCAACAATCATGATCACCCGTCAAACGGGTGGTTTGTCCCAGGGCTATAATCCCAAATTACCAGCCAGCGCCTGAAGACGCTGGCTTTCACGTTGTTCAAGCCTTATTGCTCTTGACTCGTCACTTGCCTCTTAAAGAGGCTTTAGTATTACTTACCACTATCCCTAAAGGGACCCTCATATTCTTTTACACTCAATTTATCTAGTGCTATATCATGCTTTACCTCGTTCTCAAATTTTCATACTCGTGAAGAAATCATCCACTGGATAATTTCTTTAATCTTGAATATATTTCTTAATTGTAGCTTCATTGAGTCCCACCGTACTCATATAATAACCTTCCGCCCAAAAATACCGATTCCCAAACTTGTACTTGAGATTGGCGTGTTTATCAAACATCATGAGTGCACTTTTTCCTTTTAAATAACCCATGAAACTCGAAACACTTATCCTTGGTGGAATACTTACTAACATATGTACATGGTCTGGCATTAAGTGACCCTCGATAATTTCAACTCCTTTATAAGCACACAAGCGATGAAATATTTCACCTAAACTACTTCTATATTGATTATAGATAACTTTTCGTCTATACTTAGGGTGAACACAATGTGATAGAATAGTCCCACTTTATGTGCGATAAACTATGAGCCTTTTGTGCCATATTTTTCTCCTTTCGTTTTACAATTGGCTTGAACACCTTTATTGTATCGCGTTCGAAGTTTTTTTGGGGTATAACCTTCGACGCGCACCCGCATAGCGGGTGGTTTTTTTGTCTCGCACCTAACGGAGCGAGACTGACTAATAGTCGCATAATAAAAAGTAGACAAGTGTCTATTAGAAAAATCAGAAACATCCTGAATTTTATACTCAATGAAAATCAAAATGCAAACTAGGAAGCTAGTCGCAGGTTGCTCAAAACATGGTTTTGAGGTTGTAGATGAAGCTGACATGGTTTGAAGAGATTTTCGAAGAGCATTAATCAAACTAAAAGGACTCAGCCCTGTACAATACAGAACTAAATCCCATGAATAAATAATTGATTTAACTTTTAGAATCCCTACAGAAATTCCAGTTTTTCTCTATTTGATACCAGACATTAGTTTTTCAATACGCGGAACGTAGAAGAGTAAGATAATACTGAATACAATCGTAATTCCTCCAACAATTCCATAGTAAGCAACTTCGGTCTCGCTTGTATAAAATTTTACAATTTGAGCATTGATAGCTTGGGCAGCAGCATTACTCAAGAACCAGATAGACATCATTTGTGCTTGGAAGGATTTTGGTGCTAGCTTATTAGTGACTGATAGACCAATCGGCGAAATCAGCATTTCACCCACAATTACAATAGCCCAACTCATAATCAACCAGAAAGGACTGACCTTAACATCTGTCCCAAAGAGCATCCCTGGTAACATCATCCACAAGAAGGATAAACCTGCCGCAAATAAACCATAAGCAAATTTCTTAGAAGAGGATGGTTGCTTTTTACCCATTTTCCCCCACAACCATGCAAAAATCGGCACATAAATCATAATGAAAAGGGGATTAATACTTTGGAAAAAGCTAGATGGGAAATGAATTTGATTCCCAAATACATTAAAGTAAAGTCGAGTTTGATCATCCGCAAATAGAGCGAGAACAACAGAACCCTGTTCCTCAATAGACCAGAAGAGTACTCCAGCGATAAATAGAGGAATGTAGGCAAATACTCGGGATCTCTCAGTGGCAGTTATTTTCTGACTAGATAAAATCTTGAAGAAATAGTAGATTGGAATAATTACAGCAATCACTGTAAAGATATTAACAATCATATCCACATTAAACTGGTGAGTAAAGACTAAACCTATAACCACGAGAATAACTACGACAAGTGCAATCAGCAAACGTTTAATCAAGCTCTGCTGCTCCTTCTGTGAAAGTGGATCAGTGGGGTAAAGGCTTGATTCAGGCAGGTATTTCTTCCCATCCAAAACATACTTCACCAGACCAAAGAACATCCCAATGGCAGCTAATGAGAAACCTAAATGGAAATTGACTTCCTGACCTAGATAACCCACTAGATAAGGGGCAACAAAGGCACCTAAGTTAATCCCAAAGACAAAGATACTAAAACCTGCATCCCGTCTATCATCCTCTTTCTCATAAATTCCCCCAACCATATCTGAGATATTGGGTTTTAAAAATCCAGTTCCAAAGATAATCAAGGCAATAGAAAGATAGAGAGCCACTTGTCCAAAAGGTGTTGCCAAAGCGATATGTCCTAGCATAATCAGAATCCCACCGTAAAAGACAGTCTTACGGCTTCCTAAAATACGGTCACTGACAAAACCACCAATAACCGAGGACAAAAATACCAGCGAGCCATAAATAGCCATAACCGATGCAGCCGTAGTCTTATCCATCCCCAACCCACCATCTTGCACACTATAGTACATATAGTAAAGTAGGATAGCTCGCATCCCATAGTAAGAAAAGCGTTCCCACATCTCTGTAAAGAAGAGGGTGGACAAGCCCATAGGGTGTCCAAAAAATGTTTTCTGTTTTTCCATACATATTCTCCTTAAAAATATAATAACTTATTTTACAGAATTTTCAAACGAATGTCAAACAAATTATGTTTTTTTAGAAAATTTTCTGAAAAATCTATTTAGATAAGTTTCTACTTTATCCTCAATTAAAAAATACCAGATAGAGATCTAATTAAGTAAGAAAGTATAAAAAAGAACACCCCGAAAGGTGCTCTTTGTAAATATAGTAATTCTTTCGAATTAACGTTTACTAAATTGTGAAGCTTTACGAGCTTTCTTAAGACCTGGTTGGGGCACCACTTATTTCATCTAATTTCAAAGTGCTTTAAAATCAACGTTTTCATAAGTTTTCAAAACATAAAATTTCAACTAATTTTAATCAATTTCATCAAAATAAGGTAAACTTTCATAAAAAATAAGCAAAAATCGAACCAGAATATCAAAAGTTTCCCTTATTTAGTTTTACAGAAGTGAAATAGGGATTCACTACACGTCAATATACGGTAGAAACCTTGATTTAAAGCGATTCTTGAAATTTCAAATTTCACTACATTGCAATAAAAATCAGC
The DNA here is from genome assembly GCF_013277565.1 of Streptococcus sp. k-90. Taxonomy (GTDB): domain Bacteria; phylum Bacillota; class Bacilli; order Lactobacillales; family Streptococcaceae; genus Streptococcus. Next base: position 56,242 of record NZ_VMNE01000002.1, read on the forward strand.
CGAATCACTACCTTTTTTTGAAATAAGAATATTGATTCGGACAATTAAAAGTAAGAGGAACTCAAATGTAAATTGGAGTTCCTTTTTTGTATATTTTTCAAATAACGCCTCTACACTATTTGTAGCAAATTCACCACTACAGTTTTATCTTAGTTAAAATAAGTTAGAATATGTAAGTGAGTATCAGATATACCAAGACATCGTCACCATCTAAGGTATATTCAAAATACAAAAGTTGACCAACTAGATTTCTGAATATCCTTATATATCCATTCTCAAAATTGGTTTAAATAGCGTAGTCTTTTAAACTAGTTTTGAGAATCTAAAAAATCTTCCTACATATGTAAGAAGATTTTTTAGTTCAGAATGATTAGATTTAGCTAATGGATACCTATCCTACCCACTCACCGTTAGCATTGACTCGATAGCCATCGGGTGTAGTGGTGTTTACTAATAAATCTCCTGAATTATAGGTATAGTACCATTTACCAGAAACTGTAAACCAACCTGTCTTCATAGCTCCAGCAGTATCAAGATAATACCATGATCCTTTGTCTTTAACCCAACCAGTAGCCATTGAACCTGATTCGTTTAAGTAATACCATAAGCCTTTATCTTTAACCCAACCAGTAGCCATTGAACCTGATTCGTTTAAGTAATACCATAAGCCTTTGTCTTTAACCCAACCAGTAGC
>NZ_VMNE01000020.1:0-54012 GCF_013277565.1 Streptococcus sp. k-90
CTCCAGTTCACGAAGTTCCTGAGTTGAAGTTTAGTATAAATGACATTATAAAAATAGAAAAGATAGATTTTTCTATCGTCGAGCTATATACAGATGAGATTACAGAAGGCAGTCGTAACATTGTAACCCCGGGAGTTCAAGGAGAGCGTACGATTAAGACACGTATCTACAGCTCTAATGGTCAGGAAATTGACCGACAAGAGTTGTCAAATGAGGAGACCTTATCCCCAGTTACCCAGGTTGTTAAAGTTGGTACAGCTAAGCCGACTATGGTTCCGAATGATGCACCGACAGCAGATTCTTTAGAAGAGTTCGACTTAATTACACTGCATAATTTATTGACAGAAGCAGCTCAGATTAAAGCAGAGGCACGTTATTTCAATGATAATCAAAGTCATCAATCTAACTATGATTCTGCATTGATGGCAGGTCAGGCGATTCTTACTCAATCCCAAGCCAGTCAAGCAGAAATCAATCAACTGGTGGAACAAATCAAACAGGCTAAGGCGCAATTGAGTGGTCTTGAGGTTGTCAAAACTGCTCTTCAGACTGAGTACGATTTAAATGTCACTGTTAAAACTTCTGCTAAATATAAGAATGCTGATTTGGATAAGAAGACAGCTTATACAGACCAATTAGCCAAGTCAGAAATAGTTCTGAATAGTCAAACGGCCACACAAGTACAAGTCAATCAAGCTCTTACTAGTCTGCAAGCCGCCAAAGAAGCACTTAATGGAGTGTCAAAAGTCAAGCCAATAATTTCGATTTTAAGCCTGACTGAAAATGCAGATGATAAGTCTGTTACGATCCAATATAGCTTGAAAGACCAAACAAAATCCTTCCGTTCAGCCACTGCAGAATTATATCAGGGGGATAAGCTTGTTCGTACTCTTCCAATCACTAATTTCGATGACAGTCTAAAGATTGGAGAGTTGGATTACTACACAGCTTATACTTTGAAAACCAAGCTGACATATGAGTTGGACAATGGTAGTGTCACTGAATTTGAAACAGACAGTCGTGAATTTGAACTCGAATATAAGAAGATCTCTTTCCGAGATGTTGATTCAGTTGAGTTTTACAGTAAAGATAATGACCAATACAAGCGACTGGTATCAATGAGTTCCATGCCTAAAGATTTGTCAAACTACTTTGTCAAAGTCAAATCAAGTGAAGCTAAGGAAATGCTTCTCCCAGTTCACAGTATTTCTGAAATCCAAAAAGACGGAAAAGATGTATACAGGGTAACAGTCTCGTTGCCTGAGTTGGTTCAAGAAGGTGAGACAGGCTATAAGTCTGGCTACGACTTCTATATCAGTAAGGCAGTTCCTAGTCAGCAAAATGTTTACACTAGCTTCGCTGGATTGATAGATGCTATGAAGAAAAATATGGCTAGTAATTATGTTTTGGGAGCTGATTTGGATGCCAGTGAGGTTAGTCTGGCACCTGCGGATTATGTTTATCTTAGAGGGAACTTCACAGGTAGTCTGACTGGCAATCATAATGGTAAGCAGTATGCCATCTATAATCTAGCTAAGCCTTTGTTCGAAAACCTCAAGAGTGGTTCTTCTATTTCCGGTATGGATTTGAAGGATGTCAATATTGTGGGTAGCTATGACTCTGCTGCCTTAGCTCGGAGTGCAGAAAATGCTCGAATTACAGACGTTTCTGTCCAAGGTAAAGTATCGGTGATAGGCAATGCTTCTAATGTGGCGGGGTTGGTAGTTAATGCAACAAACACACAAATTTCTAACAGTTCCTTCACTGGTGTCATCCAGGCAAACGAGAAACAGGGCAAAGAATATAATGTTGGTGGTTTGGTTGCTAATCTTAAGGGAGGAGATTCCTTGCTCAGTCAAAGCAGAGCAGATGTGACCATCTTAGCAGGCGCTAGAGCCAACAACCAACGATTCGGCGGTTTGGTCGGTCGTTTGGAGAACAATGCCCGTATCAGCCGTTCTTATGTAACTGGAAAGATTCAAAATACTACTAAGAATGGTCAGATTGGCGGTATCGTAGGGTCCAATTACTTTAATGGTTTGGTTGACAATGTGATCAGTAATATTAGTGGTACGAATGTTTATAGTATTTCTGGAGATCAAGCCTACAATAATGATCGTATTACAGAAGCTTATGCCGTTGAAGGAAATCAAACGCTGGAAAATGACAAGTTTGTCACTTCAACACTGACTCTGAACGAGGCAGAAGAGAAGCTAGCTAGTTTAGATATTACGACAAATCTAGAAGACACGAATCTTAACCTCTATTCTGTTAACTATGCCCAAGAGAAGAATGCTCGAGAAGATCGTCTGATAGCTTATTCTAATATGGAAAAACTCCTTCCGTTCTACAACAAGGAGACAATCATTGCTTATGGAAATAAACTTCCAGATTATCATAAGCTCAATACAGAATATTTGTTAGATGTTGTTCCAATGAAAGGTGACCAGATTATCACTGATATCAATAGTAATAAGGCATCTATTGACCGTTTGATGTTACACTTCGAGGATAATACAGTTGATTACCTGAATCTGACTTATAAAGGAGAGTTTAAGAACCAAGCAATTGCAGAATACACTGTAAATGGCTTAGATCTTCTTTATACACCTGAAGCTTTCTTATCAGACTATAGCAGAGTTCTGAATCAAGTACTGCCAGAGTTGAATAAGGTAGTTCTTGACTCACCAGCCATGCGAACTGTTTTAGGTGTAAATGCTGACACTTCCTTGGATGATCTTTATCTTGATACATCCTTTGAACAAGTCAAGACCAAGCTCTCAGAAGAGTTACGCAAAGTTCTGGCTATGGATACGTCAATCAATACTGAAGGCAATGTTGTTGCTGACTATGTAGCTCAGAAGATTAAAGATAATAAGGAAGCCTTCTTACTTGGTCTTACCTATCTTAACCGTTGGTATAATATTAATTATGATAATATTAATGTCAAAGACTTATCTGCTTATAAGTTTGATTTCTTTGGAAATCATAGTGCTTCAACAATAGATACCATTATTTCATTAGGTCAGTCAGGAATGAATAATCTTAAAGCAAAGAACAATCATTTAGCTTATGATAGTTCTCTCTCTGAAGCGACTGGTAAGCGTGGACTTTTCAATTATTTAGAAAATTACCGTCAGCTCTTCTTACCATACAAGACCAATAATGAATGGCTCAAGACCAATACAAAAGCTTATATCGTAGAGTCTAAGTCGGATGTGGCAGAGGCTAGACAGCTTCAGGATGCAGCTGTGGGCAAGAGCAAGTACTCTGTAGGTGTTTATGACAAGATTACCGCCGATAATTGGGAATACAAGGGCATGCTTCTGCCACTCTTGACCATGACGGAGAAGGGTGTCTATGCTATCTCTAATATGTCCACTATTTCTATGGGGGCTTATGATCGCTATCGTCTTGATGCTAATAACAGGGTCCGCACAGATGCAGAACTAGTTGAATATGTCGAAGACCGTGTTAGAAAGTCTGCTGAATGGCAACGTGATCACTATGATTTCTGGTATAAGATTCTCAGTCCAGAAAGCAAGGACAAACTTTTCCGTTCAGTTCTGGTTTACGATGGATTCTCATTGGTTGACAAGAATGGTCAAAAATATTGGGCTCCAGCTAATGATAAGAAATCGTTAGCTATGCAGGAGTTCTTTGGACCAGCAGGCAAGTGGTATCCAAGCAAGGGCTATAATGCCTATGCTACAGGAAATGTAACCCACTTTGACGCTGCTCGTTTATTGGAAGACTATGGTAACTCTGTTTATACGCATGAAATGACCCATAACTCTGACGGCGGCATCTACTTTGAGGGCAATGGTCGTCGTGAAGGTCTGGGAGCTGAACTCTATGCTCGAGGACTCTTGCAATCTACTCCAACCCCTGACGAACCAACTATTACTCTTAATACCCTCTTCAAGGTGGATAAAGATTCTAAGACACGGATGCATACCTATAATTTCAAAGAGCGTGTTCAAAACGCAGCAGACTTGCAACACTATGTTCATGGTATGTTTGATATGATCTATACACTCGATTACTTAGAAGGTACTTCTATGCTTAAGCAGAGTGATGATGCTAAGCTTCAGTGGTTCAGAAAGATGGAAAATTACTACATTACAGATAAGTATGGTAAGGAAACCCATGCTGGTAACCAGACACGAACCTTCACTGCAGAGGAAATTAAGCAGCTAACTAGTTTCTACTCTTTGATTGAGAATGATGTGATTACGCGTCGAGAGAACAGGGATAGTGGTAAATATGGACGGAATGGCTACCTCAGTCTTAGCCTCTTCTCACCAATCTACTCAGCCTTGAGCAATCCTAAAGGAGCTCCAGGGGATGTTATGTTCCGACGTACGGCTTATGAGTTACTGGCTGCCAAGGGATATCATGAAGGATTTGTTCCTTATGCTTCTGGTAAGTACTCTAAGGAAGCCTTTGATGAAGGTAAGAAAACGTGGGACGGATGGTCTGGAAGGGATGTAGGTCTAGTGACAGACCAAAAAGTTTTGGAAAATGTATTTAAGGGCGAATATGACTCTTGGGTAGCTTTCAAGAAGGCCATGTATAAGGAACGAATTGATCAGCTGACAAAGCTTAAGCCAATCACTATTGAGTACGAACTTAGAAATCCAAATAGTACTAAGAAAGTAACTATTCGTTCTTACGCACAGATGCAGAAACTGATGGATGAAGCAGTAGCAGAGGATGTAGGTAACATTACCAATGCTACCAGCCGCGTTGATGCTAGCTGGGTCAACCTGCTCAAGAAGAAGATATATAATGCTTATCTTCGTGAGACAGATGATTTCAGACAGTCTATATTTCAGAAATAAGGAATCTTATGTTTCTTCAATTAAATTTTATGGTAGTTTTCTCAGTTTTTAAGTGATGAGTATCTGATATTTATCGAGACTGTGATGGATAAGAGCGCCATGGAATGACTGATGAGAAAAAGCATTAGCTAAAAAGTTTCCTAAAAATGAAATCTCTAGAAGAAAACAGTTTTTTATCAAGTGAACGATGAAATAAAAAAAGATTAAGTAACGGCCTTGTTCCTCATTTCAAGAGGGGCAAGGTCGTTCTTGTGTTGTTTAACACTTTGTTAGTATTCGTTTCCTGAGTCAATACTCTCCAAAAATCTTTTCAAACCACGTTAACGTCGCCTTGACGTGTGTATGGTTACTGGCTTCGTCAGTTCTATCCACAACCTCAAAACAGTGTTTTGAGCTGACTACGTCAGTTTTATCTGCAACCTCAAAGATGTACTTTGAGCAGCCTTCGGCTAGTTTCCTAGTTTACTCTTTGATTTTCGATTTTCGTTGAGTATAAGATGCTGATCAAGATGATAATGTCGTAGTTGAAGACACTTCCCCTACTTTTAAGTTTCTATAAAATAAAAATAGATTTTTTGTTGACAGTCTATTTAAGAAATATCGTAGTTCAATAATAGACTGTACAATTTAATAATTCTTATTCAGTTTGCTAGAAGTTTGTATGTTCTTTTTCTTTTCTTTATTAAAGTAAATAGACATGAAATTGACTCTAATATTCTCTAAAAAATTCTTAAATTATCAGTCTATTGCAACTTTTCTCATGTGGGTCATTTGACTTGCTATTGGTTTTTCTTAGTGGTATACTAAGATAGTAATCATTAAGAAGTGGTTGCAAAAAATAATGAACGAGGTAAAGAAAATGGTAGAATTGAAAAAAGAAGCAGTAAAAGATGTAGCATCATTAACAAAAACAGCGCCAGTAGCATTGGCAAAAACAAAGGAAGTATTGAACCAAGCTGTTGCTGATTTATACGTGGCCCACGTGGCTTTGCACCAAGTACACTGGTACATGCGTGGTCGTGGATTTCTTGTATGGCATCCAAAAATGGATGAGTACATGGATGCTCTTGATGGTCATTTAGATGAAATCAGCGAACGATTGATTACACTCGGAGGTAGCCCATTCTCTACATTGACAGAGTTCCTTCAAAACAGTGAAATCGAAGAAGAAGTTGGAGAGTTCCGCAATGTAGAAGAAAGTTTGGAACGTGTCCTTGAAATTTATCGTTACCTCATCACGCTTTTCCAAGAAGCTTTGGATGTGACAGATAAAGAAGGCGATGATGTAACCAATGATATCTTTGTTGGAGCTAAGGCTGACCTTGAAAAAACAGTCTGGATGCTTGCGGCAGAATTAGGACAAGCACCTGGTTTGTAAGAAACAATAGAAAATATATAAATCTGTAGGAAATTTCTTACAGATTTTTTCTATTCTGTAAGCTATTCCAAACCAGTCTTTTTTTGAGTTTTTTGATAAAATAGTACTATCAGTGAAAAGGATGGAAGCATGAATAAGAAAATCGTAGCTATTTGGGCCCAGGATGAAGAGGGTGTGATTGGTAAGGACAATCGTCTGCCATGGTATTTGCCAGCAGAACTGCAACACTTCAAAGAAACAACTCTTAATCATGCTATCTTGATGGGGCGTGTGACCTTTGATGGAATGGGGCGTCGCTTGCTTCCAAAACGGGAGACACTGATTTTGACTCGTAATTTTGCAGAAAAGATAGACGGGGTTGCTACTTTTCAGGATGTCCGGTCTGTTCTCGACTGGTATCAGAGTCAAGAAAAGAATCTCTATATTATCGGTGGGAAGCAAATTTTTCAGGCTTTTGAACCCTACCTTGACGAAGTGATTGTGACTCAAATTCATGCTCGGGTGGAGGGAGATACCTATTTCCCTGAAGAGTTTGATCTGTCTCTTTTTGAGACAGTTTCAAGCAAATTTTATAGCAAAGATGAGAAAAATCCTTATGATTTTACCATCCAATACCGCAAGAGAAAGGAAGTCTAATGGAACGTAGTATATTTGGTTTTTTCACAGCCATGCTGTGTTTGGTCTGCTTGCTTGCAGGAGCACAGGCTTTTCGTAAAAAGCGTTATGGACTTTCTGTCCTGCTCTGGTTAAATGCCTTTACCAATTTGGTCAATAGTGTTCATGCCTTTTACATGACCTTATTTTAGATAGAATGATAGTATAGAATAGAACGGAAGGAAATCATGCCTACAACTAGGAATAATGATATGATGGTTTATTGCTCATTTTGTGGCAAAAGCCAAGAAGAAGTACAAAAAATAATCGCAGGCAACAACGCCTTTATCTGTAATGAATGTGTGGAGTTGGCCCAGGAAATCATTCGGGAGGAGTTGGCTGAGGAAGTCTTGGCAGACTTGTCAGAAGTTCCAAAACCAATCGAACTTCTCCATATCTTGAACCACTATGTAATCGGTCAAGATCGTGCCAAGCGTGCCTTGGCAGTGGCGGTTTACAACCACTACAAACGCATCAATTTCCACGATACGCGTGAAGAGTCAGAAGATGTGGATTTGCAGAAGTCAAACATCTTGATGATTGGCCCAACTGGTTCAGGAAAAACTTTCCTTGCTCAGACCTTGGCTAAGAGCTTGAATGTGCCTTTTGCAATCGCAGATGCGACAGCTCTTACTGAGGCTGGTTATGTGGGTGAGGACGTGGAAAATATCCTCCTCAAACTCTTGCAGGCTGCTGACTTTAACATTGAACGTGCAGAGCGTGGCATTATCTATGTGGATGAAATTGACAAGATTGCCAAAAAGAGTGAAAATGTGTCTATCACACGTGATGTTTCTGGTGAAGGGGTGCAACAAGCTCTTCTCAAGATTATCGAGGGAACAGTTGCAAGTGTGCCACCTCAAGGTGGACGCAAGCATCCGCAACAAGAGATGATTCAAGTTGATACGAAAAATATCCTCTTCATCGTGGGTGGTGCCTTTGATGGTATTGAAGAAATCGTCAAACAACGTCTGGGTGAAAAGGTTATCGGTTTTGGTCAAAATAACAAGGCGATTGATGAAAATAGCTCTTACATGCAAGAAATCATCGCAGAAGATATTCAAAAATTCGGTATTATCCCTGAGTTGATTGGACGCTTGCCTGTCTTTGCAGCTCTTGAGCAATTGACGGTTGATGACTTGGTTCGCATCTTGAAAGAACCAAGAAATGCCTTGGTGAAACAATACCAAACCTTGCTTTCTTATGATGATGTCGAGTTGGAATTTGACGATGAAGCCCTTCAGGAAATTGCCAATAAGGCCATCGAACGGAAGACTGGGGCGCGTGGTCTTCGCTCGATCATCGAAGAAACCATGCTGGACGTTATGTTTGAAGTACCGAGTCAGGAAAATGTGAAATTGGTCCGAATCACTAAAGAAGCTGTCGATGGAACGGATAAACCAATCCTAGAAACAGCCTAGAGGTGACTATGGAACTGAATACACACAATGCTGAAATCTTGCTCAGTGCGGCGAATAAATCCCACTATCCGCAGGATGAACTGCCAGAGATCGCTCTTGCAGGGCGTTCCAATGTTGGTAAATCCAGCTTTATCAATACCATGCTGAACCGTAAGAATCTGGCTCGTACATCAGGTAAACCTGGTAAAACCCAGCTTCTTAACTTCTTTAATATCGACGACAAGATGCGCTTTGTGGATGTGCCTGGTTATGGCTATGCCCGCGTTTCCAAAAAGGAACGTGAAAAGTGGGGGCGCATGATTGAGGAGTACTTAACCACTCGAGAAAATCTTCGAGCAGTGGTTAGTCTCGTTGACCTTCGTCATGATCCATCAGCAGATGATGTGCAGATGTACGAATTTCTCAAGTACTATGAGATTCCGGTCATCATCGTTGCGACCAAGGCGGACAAGATTCCTCGTGGTAAATGGAACAAGCACGAATCAGCAATCAAAAAGAAATTAAACTTTGACCCAAGTGACGACTTTATCCTCTTTTCATCTGTCAGCAAGGCAGGGATGGATGAGACTTGGGATGCAATCTTAGAAAAATTGTGAGGAAAAGAAATGGCAAAAACAATTCATACAGACAAAGCTCCAAAGGCTATCGGGCCTTATGTTCAAGGAAAAATCGTTGGCAATCTTTTGTTTGCTAGTGGTCAAGTTCCCTTATCTCCTGAAACTGGGGAAATCGTTGGAGAAACGATCCAAGAACAGACAGAACAAGTCTTGAAAAACATCGGTGCTATTTTAGCAGAAGCAGGAACTGACTTTGACCATGTTGTCAAAACAACTTGTTTCTTGAGCGATATGAACGACTTTGTTCCTTTTAACGAGGTTTACCAAACGGCCTTTAAAGAGGAATTTCCAGCTCGTTCAGCTGTGGAGGTAGCTCGTCTTCCTCGTGATGTAAAAGTCGAAATCGAAGTCATCGCAGAGATTGGATAAGCTAGTTGAAGTTTGGTGTTGCCAAACTTCTTTTGATATAAGGAGAAAAAGATGACAAAGAAACAACTTCACTTGGTGATTGTGACAGGAATGAGTGGGGCAGGCAAAACTGTTGCCATTCAGTCTTTTGAGGACCTGGGATATTTCACTATTGATAATATGCCACCAGCTCTCTTGCCTAAGTTTTTGCAGTTGGTGGAAACAAAGGAAGACGACCATAAGTTGGCTTTGGTAGTAGATATGCGTAGCCGTTCTTTCTTCTCAGAGATTCAAGCTGTTTTGGATGAGTTGGAAAACAAGGAAGAACTAGACTTTAAAATTCTCTTTTTGGATGCAGCTGATAAAGAATTGGTTGCTCGTTACAAGGAAACTAGACGAAGCCACCCTCTAGCTGCAGATGGACGGATTTTGGATGGAATCAAGCTGGAACGTGAACTCTTAGCGCCTTTGAAAAATATGAGCCAAAATGTGGTGGATACGACTGAACTTACTCCGCGTGAGTTGCGTAAAACCATTGCAGAGCAGTTTTCAGACCAAGAACAAGCCCAGTCTTTCCGTATCGAGGTCATGTCTTTTGGCTTTAAATATGGAATCCCGATTGATGCAGACTTGGTCTTTGATGTCCGTTTCTTGCCAAATCCCTACTACCTACCAGAACTGCGTAATCAAACGGGTGTGGATGAACCAGTTTATGACTATGTTATGAATCATCCTGAGTCAGAAGATTTTTATAAGCATTTATTGGCCTTGATTGAGCCGATTTTGCCAAGTTACCAAAAGGAAGGGAAGTCCGTTTTGACCATTGCCATGGGTTGTACGGGTGGACAACACCGTAGTGTGGCTTTTGCCAAACGCTTGGCGCAGGACTTATCCAAGACTTGGTCTGTTAATGAAGGGCATCGCGACAAAGACCGAAGAAAGGAAACGGTAAACCGTTCATGAGAAAACCAAAGATAACGGTGATTGGTGGAGGGACTGGGATCCCCGTCATTCTTAAAAGTCTGCGTGAAAAAGATGTGGAAATCGCTGCTATTGTAACGGTGGCAGATGATGGTGGTTCATCAGGTGAACTCCGAAAAAATATGCAACAATTGACACCGCCAGGTGATCTTCGTAATGTCCTGGTAGCCATGTCAGATATGCCTAAGTTTTATGAGAAAGTCTTTCAGTATCGCTTTTCTGAGAATGCGGGAGCCTTTGCTGGCCATCCATTGGGTAATCTCATCATTGCTGGTCTGTCAGAAATGCAGGGTTCGACCTATAATGCCATGCAGTTATTGAGCAAATTTTTCCATACAACAGGGAAGATTTATCCTTCCAGTGACCATCCTTTGACCCTGCACGCAGTCTTTCAGGATGGGACAGAGGTGGCTGGAGAGAGCCATATTGCAGACCATCCAGACATGATTGACCATGTCTATGTAACCAATACCCTCAACGATGATACGCCTCTGGCCAGCCGTCGAGTAGTGCAGACCATTCTTGAAAGTGACATGATTGTCCTTGGACCTGGTTCCCTCTTTACCTCGATTTTACCTAATATCGTTATTAAGGAAATCGGGCAGGCGCTTTTGGAAACCAAGGCAGAAATCGCCTATGTCTGCAATATCATGACCCAACGTGGGGAGACAGAACATTTTACAGATAGCGACCACGTGGGAGTCTTGCATCGTCACCTTGGCCGACCTTTTATCGACACTGTCTTGGTGAATATCGAAAAAGTGCCTCAGGAATACATGAATTCCAACCGGTTTGATGAATACTTGGTGCAGGTGGAACATGATTTTTCTGGTCTTTGCAAACAGGTCCCTCGTGTGATTTCATCCAACTTCCTTCGTTTGGAAAATGGGGGTGCCTTTCACGATGGGGATTTGCTTGTGGACGAATTGATGCGGATTATACAGGTGAGAAAATGAGTTTTACAGTAGCAGTAAAAGAAGAAATCCTAGGTCAGCACCATCTGAGCCGGCATGAATTATCAGCTATTATCAAAATGTCTGGTAGCATCGGTCTCTCGACCTCGGGCCTGACCTTGTCTGTCGTGACAGAAAATGCCAAACTGGCTCGTCACCTCTATGAGTCCTTTCTCCATTTCTATGAAATCAAATCGGAAATTCGCCACCACCAACGGAGCAATCTTCGCAAGAATCGGGTCTATACCGTTTTTACAGATGAAAAGGTGCAGGACCTGCTGAGTGATTTGCACTTGGCAGACTCCTTTTTTGGTCTGGAAACAGGTATTGATGGGGCGATTTTATCAGACGAGGAAGCAGGCCGTGCCTATCTTTGTGGTGCCTTCTTAGCAAATGGGAGCATTCGTGACCCTGAGTCAGGCAAGTACCAGTTGGAAATCAGTTCTGTTTATTTGGACCACGCGCAAGGGATTGCCTCCCTTCTACAGCAATTTTTACTGGATGCCAAGGTGCTTGAGCGCAAGAAGGGAGCTGTGACCTATCTCCAGCGAGCTGAAGACATTATGGACTTCTTGATAGTAATCGGAGCTATGCAGGCGCGTGACGATTTTGAGCGAGTTAAGATTTTGCGAGAAACTCGTAACGATCTCAATCGAGCTAATAATGCCGAGACAGCCAATATTGCTCGAACAGTTTCTGCCAGCATGAAGACCATCAACAATATCAGTAAAATCAAAGATATCATGGGCTTAGAAAATCTGCCAGTAGATTTGCAGGAGGTAGCGCAGTTGCGGATTCAACACCCAGACTATTCTATTCAGCAGTTAGCAGATAGCCTCAGCACCCCTCTGAGCAAAAGTGGTGTCAACCACAGACTTAGAAAAATCAATAAGATAGCGGAAGAATTATAACGATATAAAGCAACCCCTTGAATTATCAGTGTGATTGGCTGATTCTATTTTTCTAATGGCCTGATATCGCTAACTTACAAAATATCAACCTGTTTCTTGACAACTAAATAGAGTATGTGAGATAATAAAGGGGAATTGAGAAGTTCTAGCATTTTAGTGCTAACAGAAATCCCCTCGGTACTGCAATACCGAGGGGATTTTTTCATGGTTAGATAGCACTAACCATGAAGGTTACTTGTCGAAGTAATCGTCTAACCAACGAGTCACCAGCCATGAGATAATACTCTCGATGACTGCGATAAGTACTATTTTGAGAAGTTCTAGCATCTGTAATACCTCCTTTTCCAAGGCGTATTGTTAGTGCCGTTCCTATTATATCACATGTTTTATCAGTTTGATAAGCATTTTTATTTTTGCTAAAAAAGGGAAAGATATGAGCTAACAAGATTGTAGATGAACTATAAAACCACGAATCCTATGTGACTCGTGGTTCTTTTTTATAAACTAGTAGAGTGTTTTGGTTGTACTTTTTGCTCAGGGTCGATGTAGTTGATAGCATTATTGACAGCAGTTGGAGCTTCTCCGAGACCTGTCGCAATCAAGTCAATTTTTCCGTCATAGTAGCAGCAGTCACCGATAGCATAGATACCTGCTTGGCTAGATTCTTGTTTGCTGTTGACAATAATCTTGTGACGATTGAGGTCGAGACCCCAGTTTTTAAGGTTACCGACAGAAGATTTGAAGCCATAGTTGACAAAGAGGTAGTCTAGGTCAATCGTTTCTGTTTCATCAGATTTGACTTTTGTGATTTCAAGTTTATCGAGCGTTTTTCCATCTCCAAGTAGTTGGCTAGGGACGAATGGTGTCTTGATGGTTACAGATGATTCTTGCAAGGCTTGGACACTATGTTCCAAGGCACGAAAATTATCTCTGCGGTGGACAAGGGTAGTTGGTGCAATTTTCTCAAAAGCCAGAGCCCAATCCACAGCTGAGTCTCCCCCACCAAGAATCGTCACTTTCTTACCAGCATATTGCTGAATGTTGGAAACGTGGTAGTGGATATTTTCATAGCCCTCAACGCCTTCTAGTTCCAACGGACGTGGTTTAAAGGCACCGCCACCCATAGCGATGATAACTGTTTTAGTCAGGTGACTACCTTTAGAAGTTGTAATGGCAAATCCTTCTTCTTGTTTTTCAATCTCAAGAACCGTTTCATTGAGATGAATAGGGGTATCAAAGCCGTTTAGTTGTTCAATCAAGCGGTTGGTCAACTCTTCGCCAGTCAAATTTGGGAAACCTGGTACGTCTAGGATTTCCTTTTCAGGGTAGAGAATAGCAGGTTGTCCACCTAGTTGTGGAAGAGAGTCGATGATTTGAACCTTGGCTTGGCGTAGGTGGGCATAGAAGGCTGCAAAAAGCCCGACGGGACCACCACCTACAATGGTAATATCATAGAGTTGAGACATGGTTTCTCCTTTGTTTTTTCTAGTCATACTTTTCGAAAATCAAATTCAAACCACGTCAGCGTCGCCTTACCGTAGCTATGGTTACTGACTTCGTCAGTTCTATCCACAACCTCAAAACACTGTTTTGAGCAACCTGCGGCTAGCTTCCTAGTTTGCTCTTTGATTTTCATTGAGTATCAGTTTATTTTATCATATTTTTTCTTTAATTTAAAATGAAGTAGGATAGGGAAAAAAATGCCAGAAAAATGGTATAATAGAAAGGAACGTGTTTGGACAGAGAGGAGACAGCAGATGAACTTTCAACAATTATCCAACTTGCAATATTGGACTAGCTTGTTTTCTAGTCCTTGGAGTATTGCCATCAATCTGTTTGATATTTTGATTGTGACCTATGTTTTGTATCGTTTTACAAAAGCGATAGCTGGGACCAAGATTATGATTTTGGTGCGGGGGGTCTTGATTTTTGTATTAGCCCAGGTTGTGGCCAATATCCTTGGTTTAACCACGATTTCTTGGTTGATTAATCAGATTATCACTTATGGAGTCATTGCTGTGGTTGTTATCTTCTCTCCAGAAATTCGAACTGGTTTGGAACGCTTGGGAAGGGCGATAGATTTCTTTTCTACTACTCAAATAAGTGCAGAAGAGCAAATGATTCGTGCCTTTGTCAAGTCAGTTGAATACATGAGTCCTCGTAAGATAGGTGCTCTGGTTGCCATTCAACGGGTTCGAACCTTGCAAGAATATATTGCGACAGGAATTCCCTTGGATGCCAAAATTTCGGCAGAACTCCTCATCAATATTTTTATTCCCAACACTCCTCTACATGATGGTGCTGTGATTATCAGAGGAAATCGGATTGCAGTCACCTCTGCCTATCTGCCTTTGACAGAAAGTACAGGGATTTCCAAGGAATTTGGGACCAGACACCGGGCGGCTATCGGTTTATCAGAAGTGTCTGATGCCTTGACCTTCATTGTCTCAGAGGAAACAGGTGGTATTTCTATTACCTACAACGGGGTCTTCAAGCATGATTTGACGATTGAAGAATTTGAAGCAGAGCTACGAACAATTCTTTTGCCAGCTGTTGAGGAAAAAGCCAGTTTCAAGGACCGTTTGCTAGGAGGTTGGAAATATGAGAAAAAATAGTCTATATATCATTTCATCTCTCTTTTTTGCTTGTGTCTTATTCATTTATGCAACGTCGACCAACTTTCAAAATAGTAATACCACAAGGCAGGTCAAATCGGAGACCTACACCAATACGATAGCAAATGTTCCCATCGATATTCACTATGATAATGGCCAGTATTTCATTAGCGGATTTGCATCAGAAGTTTCAGTTGTGTTGACAGGTGCCAATCGTGTGACCTTGGCCAGTGAAATGCAGGAAAGTACTCGTAAGTTTAAGGTGACAGCGGATTTGACAGATGCTAGTATTGGAACGATTGAAGTTCCTTTGAACATTGAAAATCTTCCTAGTGGATTGACCGCTGTGGCAACGCCTCAAAAGATTACAGTGAAAGTTGGGAAGAAGGTTAAGCGAGATGGAATGATTGTTGTGCCACAAGTTGACCAAAGCCAGATTGATCCCAAGCTACAACTTGATAGTGTAACTGTGTCAAATGAACGAGTTTCGGTCACAACTGACCAGGAAACATTAGCTAAGATTGATAAAGTTATTGCGCTTTTACCAACCAGCGAACGGATTACAGGTAATTACAGTGGTTCGGTACCTTTGCAGGCAATCGACCGCAATGGTGTTGTCTTACCAGTAGTTATCACTCCGTTTGACACAACCATGAAGGTCACTACAAAGCCTGTGGCACCAAGTTCAAGCACATCAAATTCAAGTACAAGTAGTTCATCGGAGACATCTTCGTCAACGAAAACAACTAGTTCAAAAACGAATTAAAAATAGGAAAAGGATTTTATAAAAATGGGTAAATATTTTGGGACTGATGGAGTCCGTGGAGAAGCTAATGTAGAACTAACACCAGAATTGGCCTTTAAACTAGGACGTTTTGGAGGCTATGTTCTTAGTCAACATGAAACGGAAGCACCGAAAGTCTTTGTAGGACGTGACACACGTATTTCAGGGGAAATGCTAGAATCAGCCTTGGTGGCAGGTCTCCTTTCAGTAGGGATTCACGTTTATAAACTCGGTGTTCTTGCGACGCCAGCAGTAGCTTACTTGGTCAAAACAGAGGGAGCAAGTGCAGGTGTCATGATTTCTGCTAGTCATAATCCAGCCCTTGATAATGGAATCAAGTTCTTTGGTGGGGATGGCTTCAAACTAGATGACGAAAAAGAAGCAGAAATTGAAGCCTTGCTAGATGCTGAGGAAGACACTCTTCCTCGTCCAAGTGCAGAAGGCTTGGGAACCTTGGTAGATTATCCAGAAGGTTTGCGTAAGTATGAAGGATACCTTGTTTCAACTGGAACTCCTCTTGAAGGAATGAAGGTTGCCTTGGACACAGCCAATGGTGCAGCATCTACAAGTGCCCGTCAAATCTTTGCAGACCTTGGAGCTCAATTGACTATTATAGGGGAAACACCAGACGGTCTTAACATCAACCTTAATGTCGGTTCAACACACCCAGAAGCCCTTCAAGAAGTGGTCAAAGAAAGCGGGTCAGCTATCGGTTTGGCCTTTGATGGAGACAGTGACCGCTTGATTGCTGTTGATGAAAATGGCGACATCGTCGATGGTGACAAGATTATGTTCATTATCGGGAAATACCTTTCTGAAAAAGGACAATTGGCCCAAAATACAATTGTGACAACCGTGATGTCTAACCTTGGTTTCCACAAGGCCTTGGACCGCGAAGGTATTAATAAGGCAGTTACTGCAGTCGGCGACCGCTACGTTGTTGAAGAAATGAGAAAATCAGGCTACAATCTTGGTGGTGAACAGTCTGGTCACGTCATCTTGATGGATTACAATACAACTGGTGATGGTCAATTATCAGCTGTCCAATTGACAAAAATCATGAAGGAAACTGGTAAGAGCTTGTCAGAGTTGGCAGCAGAAGTAACCATCTATCCACAAAAATTAGTCAATATCCGAGTGGAAAATGCCATGAAGGAAAAGGCTATGGAAGTGCCAGCTATCAAAGCTATTATCGAGCAGATGGAAGCTGAAATGGCAGGGAATGGCCGTATCCTTGTTCGTCCAAGTGGAACAGAGCCCCTCTTACGTGTTATGGCAGAAGCGCCTACAACAGAAGAAGTGGACTACTATGTTGATACCATCGCTGACGTAGTGCGAGCTGAAATCGGGATTGACTAAATCCGAGAAAACTAGATGAAAATAAAAAATTATGGTACAATAGCTTATAATATTGTAGCCGAGGGAGAAAGACATGAATCTTAAACGTGAACAAGAATTTGTTAGTCAGTATCATTTTGATGCGCGTAATTTTGAATGGGAAAATGAAAATGGAGCTCCTGAAACTAAGGTGGATGTGAACTTCCAATTGATTCAACATGACCAAGAAAATCAAGTGACTTCCTTGATTGTCATCTTGAGCTTTATGATTGTATTTGATAAATTTGTCATTAGTGGAACCATTTCACAAGTGAACCATATCGATGGTCGTATTGTTAACGAGCCAAGTGAATTGAACCAAGAAGAGGTGGAAACTTTGGCTCGTCCATGTTTGAACATGCTCAACCGTTTGACTTACGAAGTAACTGAAATTGCATTAGACTTACCAGGAATCAATTTGGAGTTCTAATATGAAACTAGCTGTTATCACAGATTCCTCTGCTTATCTCAGTGCAGAGACCTTGCAAAGAGAAGATTTATTTGTCTTGGATATTCCTGTCAATATTGATGGTGAGGAGTATGTCGAAGGCATCAATCTGACTGCTGAGGAATTTTACCAAAAAATGGCTCAGGCTTCTGAATTGCCTAAGACTAGTCAACCAAGTATTGCTAAGTTAGATGAAATATTAACTTCGCTCAAAGAACAAGGCTATACCCATGCCTTGGGGCTTTTCCTATCTTCTGGAATTTCAGGTTTTTACCAAAATATCCAGTATATGATAGATGAATATGAGGGCTTAACCATTGCTTTTCCAGACACTTTGATTACAAGTGCTCCTCTGGGTATCATGGTTGAAAGCGTCTTTAATTGGCGTGACCAGGGCGATGATTTTGCCAGCATTCAGGATAAGCTAGCCATTCAAATTAGCCGTACGTCAGCCTTTATCATGGTAGATGATTTGGATCATTTGGTTAAAGGTGGACGCCTTTCAAATGGGGCTGCCATTTTGGGCAATTTGCTTAGCATTAAGCCAATCCTTTATTTCAACGACCAAGGTGTGATTGAGGTTTACGAAAAAGTTCGTACTGAAAAGAAAGCAACCAAGCGCTTAATTGAGATTATCAAGGAAACAACAGCTTCAGGCCAATACCGTATCATTGTCATTCACGGGAATGCTCCCGAAAAGGCTGAGGAATTGCGTCAACACTTGCTTGAATCTGGAGTGGGTACGGATATTTCACTAGCTACATTTGGTAGTGTCATTGGGACACACCTAGGATCAGGAAGCATTGCTCTGGGTTATATTCCAGTGATTTAGTTGGCACTTCTAGACTAGTTAAGATGGCTTGTATCTTAGCAATTGAACACGGACTACCTGCCTCTTGAAAAAAGATGCCTGTCTTGCCTTTCGTGGAAAGTCAGCGCCATTCCCTATTTTTCATGGGCAGCTAAGGTCCTTTGTATCTTAGACAGGAGTAGAGATGAGTATTCGAGTAATTATTGCTGGTTTTAAGGGAAAGATGGGCCAAGCTGCTTGTCAGATGGTCTTGGCTGATCCAGACTTGGACTTGGTAGCAGTTTTGGATCCTTTTGAGTCTGAGTCAGAATGGCAGGGTATTCCTGTTTTCAAGGATAAGGCTGATTTAGCAGGTTTTGAAGCAGATGTCTGGGTAGATTTTACTACTCCAACTGTTGCCTACGAAAATACACGTTTTGCTCTTGAAAATGGCTTTGCTCCAGTAGTTGGAACAACAGGTTTCACAAGTGAAGAAATTGCAGAGCTAAAAGCATTTTCTCGTGCTCAAGATTTGGGTGGCTTGATCGCCCCTAACTTTGCCTTGGGTGCTGTCTTACTTATGCAGTTTGCGACGCAGGCTGCCAAATATTTCCCAAATGTGGAGATTATCGAGCTCCATCATGACAAGAAAAAGGATTCTCCGAGTGGAACAGCCATTAAAACAGCTGAGCTGATGGCAGAGGTTCGAGAGTCTATCCAGCAAGGTGCGCCTGATGAGGAAGAATTGATTGCAGGTGCCCGTGGTGCTGACTTTGATGGCATGCGGATTCACTCAGTTCGTTTACCAGGCTTGGTAGCCCATCAGGAAGTCATCTTTGGCAATCAGGGAGAAGGATTGACCCTCCGTCATGACTCCTATGATCGCAGCTCCTTCATGACAGGGGTGAATTTGGGAATTAAAGAAGTTGTCAAGCGTCATGAGCTTGTCTATGGATTAGAACACTTATTATGAGATTAACGCAAATGCCTTCTGAATTTCAGAAGGCTTTACCAGTATTAGAAAAAATTAAAGAAGCAGGTTTTGAGGCCTATTTTGTTGGGGGTTCTGTTCGAGATGCCCTTCTCAATCGTCCCATCCACGATGTGGATATTGCGACTTCTTCCTATCCAGAGGAGACCAAGCAGATTTTTCCGCGAACAGCCGATATCGGAATCGAGCATGGAACCGTCTTGGTTTTAGATGGGGATGAGGAGTATGAGGTAACCACCTTTCGGACAGAAGATGTCTATGTGGACTATCGCAGACCCAGTGCGGTTTCCTTTGTTCGTTCGCTAGAAGAAGACCTCAAACGCCGTGATTTCACAGTCAACGCCTTTGCCTTGGACGAGACAGGGGAAATCATTGACTTGTTCCATGGTTTAGAAGATTTGGAAAAGCAAGTTTTGCGAGCAGTTGGAGTGGCTAGTGAGCGTTTCAACGAAGATGCTTTGCGTATTATGCGTGGCTTCCGTTTTCAGGCCAGTCTTGGCTTCGAACTTGAGCCAGAAACCTTTAAAGCTATGAAGACCTTGACGCCACTTTTGGAGAAAATTTCTGTAGAACGTACTTTTGTTGAGTTTGATAAACTCTTGTTGGCTCCATTTTGGAGAAGGGGCTTGGCTTCCATGATTGAGAGTCAAGCTTATGACTATCTCCCTGATATGGCATCTAGCCAAGACAAGCTCAACAGACTGTTTGATTTGGAGGCTAATTTCACCTTTGAATCTTCAGAGCAAGCCTGGGCGGCTCTACTGTGGGCTTTGGAGATTGAAAATGCGCAGCCCTTTTTGAAGGCTTGGAAGACCTCACGTCAGTTTGCCAAGCAGGTACAGGATTTACTGACTATTTTGGTCTTGCGTGAAAAGGGAGAATTGAGCAAGCGCGATTGTTATCGCTTTGACTTGGCTTTGCTTTTACAAGCTGAAAATCTTCGTCAGGCTCAAGGAAAAGAAGTTAACCCGCAAGCCATCACAGAAACCTACCAGAGCTTGACCATTCATGACAAGAAAGAAATTCAGATTAATGGTGGTATTTTGATCAAGGAATATGGCTATCAACCAGGTCCAGATTTGGGAGAGATTTTAACAGAGATTGAATATGCCATTGTCGATGGAGAATTGGAAAATGACCGTCAAGCCATCCATGCTTATCTGAGGGAGAAAAAATGAGTGATTTTATCGTTGAAAAACTAACTAAATCCGTCGGTGACAAGACTGTTTTTAAGGATATTTCCTTTATCATCCATGACCTAGACAGAATCGGTTTGATTGGTGTCAATGGAACGGGCAAGACTACCCTTTTGGATGTCCTTTCTGGTGTTTCTGGCTTTGATGGGGATGTCAGTCCTTTTTCAGCTAAAAATGATTACCAGATTGGTTATTTGACTCAGGATCCTGATTTTGATGATAACAAGACGGTCTTGGATACAGTCCTATCCAGCGACCTCAAGGAAATCCAACTCATTCGTGAGTATGAACTCCTCATGCTCAACTATAGTGAGGACAAGCAGGCGCGTTTGGAACGTGTCATGGCAGAAATGGACTCTCTCCAAGCTTGGGAAATTGAGAGTCAGGTCAAGACGGTTCTTAGCAAGCTAGGTATTCAGGATTTATCTATTCCAGTTGGAGAATTGTCAGGTGGTCTAAGAAGACGGGTTCAGTTGGCGCAAGTTTTACTTGGCAACCACGACCTCTTGCTTCTAGACGAGCCGACCAACCATCTGGACATTGCGACTATTGAGTGGCTGACCCTCTTTTTGAAAAATTCCAAGAAAACCGTCCTTTTTATCACCCACGATCGTTATTTCTTGGACGCTTTGTCAACACGGATTTTCGAGTTGGACCGAGCTGGCTTGACCGAATATCAGGGGAATTATCAGGACTATGTTCGCCTAAAGGCGGAACAGGATGAGCGCGATGCAGCTCTTCACCACAAAAAGGAACAACTCTATAAGCAAGAATTGGCATGGATGCGCAGGCAACCGCAGGCGCGTGCTACCAAGCAGCAGGCTCGTATCAATCGTTTCCATGACCTGAAGAAAGAAGTTTCAGGTGGTGCTGCGGAGACAGACTTGACCATGAACTTTGAAACCAGTCGGATCGGGAAGAAAGTCATCGAGTTTCAGGATGTTTCCTTCGCCTATGAAAATAAGCCCATTTTGCAAGATTTTAATCTTTTGGTGCAGGCTAAAGATCGTATTGGAATCGTTGGGGACAACGGTGTTGGAAAATCAACCCTGCTCAACTTGATTGCAGGAAGTCTTGAGCCAACTCAAGGACAAGTTGTGATTGGGGAAACTGTTCGCATCGCCTATTTCTCTCAGCAAATTGAGGGCTTGGATGAAAGCAAGCGTGTTATCAATTACTTGCAGGAAGTAGCAGAAGAGGTCAAGACCAGCGGTGGTTCTACGACTTCTATTGCAGAATTACTGGAGCAGTTTCTTTTCCCACGTTCGACGCATGGAACCTTGATTGAGAAGTTGTCTGGCGGCGAGAAAAAACGTCTTTATCTCCTCAAATTGCTCTTGGAAAAACCAAATGTTCTTCTCTTGGACGAGCCAACCAATGATCTGGATATTGCAACCTTGACAGTTTTGGAGAATTTCTTGCAAGGATTTGCGGGTCCTGTTTTGACAGTTAGCCATGACCGCTATTTCTTGGATAAGGTAGCGACTAAGATTCTGGCTTTTGAAGATGGCAAGATTCGTCCTTTCTTTGGTCATTACACGGACTATCTTGATGAAAAAGCCTTTGAAGCAGATATGGCCAATCAAGTGCAAAAGTCCGAAAAGGAGAAAGTCGTCAAAGTCAGAGAAGACAAGAAACGCATGACCTACCAAGAAAAGCAGGAGTGGGCAAGTATTGAAGGTGATATTGAAGCCTTGGAAAATCGTATCGCTGCTATTGAAGAGGAGATGCAGGCCAACGGCTCTGACTTTGGTAAGCTGGCTACTCTCCAA
Organism: Streptococcus sp. k-90; assembly: GCF_013277565.1. Lineage (GTDB taxonomy): Bacteria > Bacillota > Bacilli > Lactobacillales > Streptococcaceae > Streptococcus. Next base: position 22,081 of record NZ_VMNE01000020.1, read on the forward strand.
AAAGAATTGGATGAGAAAAACGAAGCACTCCTTGAAAAATACGAACGCTATGAATACCTAAGTGAATTTGATGGCTAGAAGAATAGAAAAATCCCGTCTCATGACAGGATTTCTCTATTCTTTTTTAGTTTCTTGATGAAAGATATTTTGCCAAGTTTCGTGGCGGCGCCAGATACTGGTGTGGATGATACCATCTAACTCATAGCTGATGAGTTTTGTTTTCTGACTGATAGAAGTAATTTGTATATCCTTGATAGCAGAATTCAAGTCTTTTTCGGCTTTATAAGCCTCTTTATCCATCTGCTCTCCATTTTGGCGAATATAGACAAAATCATCAGCCAAGAGTTCTTCTAGTTGATTTCCTTGGTCAATCAATTGCTCACGCATAAGCAATTTTTTATAGACATTGTCTAAAATCTCATCCTCAGGGATAGGTGCTGGCTCGATATGGACATCGGTGTCAAAGACGCCAAAACGCTCCTCCAGCATAGACTCGACTTGATCCGCGATTTCATGACTCTCAAAAACAGATAAGTCAGGATTCATTTCTAGCGTAATATCAAGGTAAATGTTGCTACCGTAGGTGCGACCTCTTTGAGATTTAACCTTGCTAATTTTGGGAATTTCCATAATGGCCTTTTGATATTCCTCAAGCAGGCGGTCGTCGAAGCCATCTGAAAGGCTAAAGGAAGACTCGATGAAGATATCATAGGCAGTTTTCAAGATAAAGAAAGTGATGATGATAGCAACCAGTTTATCCACAATGGGATAATCGAAACTGCTAGCCAGGATGGCAATGGTAGTACCAAGTGAGGTAACAGCGTCAGAAAGATTGTCCTTGGCAGCAGCCTTCAGTGCCTTGGAGTTGGATTTCTTACTGAGGCGAGTATTGTAGAGATAAACTAGAAACATAATCGCTGCAGAAATGATTCCTAGGGTTGCACCCAGAGGATCAATGACCGTTTCTTCCCGGCTGAGAATCTTTTGAATGGTGTCCCTCAGCACATCAAAGCCAACATAAAACATGATGATGGAAGTGATCAAGCTAGCCAAATCTTCAATCTTCCAGTGGCCAAAACGGTGGTCTCGGTCAGCAGGCTGGCGCGCCATTCGAATACCAATCAAGAGGGCCACATTTCCAATGATGTCCGACACGTTGTTGAAACCATCGGCCACCAAACTGGATGAATGAAGGAGGTGACCAGTTGCCAATTTGGCTGCAGATAAGAGCAGGTAGGTCGAAATGCTGATAATGGCCCCACGCTCAGCTAACTTGAGATTTGAAATAGATTGCTTCATTCAACTTCCTTTCTAGTCACATAGCATTTTACCATTATACTGGTTTTCAAGGGAAAATTCAAATAAGGTAGTTTTTACTCTTTTAAAACTTCCCAAAATTTGGTATAATAGAACTACTCAAGGGAGTAGCTGGCAGAAACCTGTGATAGTGTCGTCATTCCGAATTTTATACTGAAAAAGTATGCTTTCCGGCACTATCTTAAACAGCGAGACTTGTTATGATTAACAGGTCTCTTTTTGTTTGTCGTGAAAAGATACGATGAGGAAAAGAGAGTCTGTTTTGCACACAATGTCAAGGAGGAGACACATGTCAAAAGAACAAAAACGCCAAGCGTTTTATACTCAGAGTCCTGAAGAGGTCTTGAAGGCTGTGGATGCGACCGAGCAAGGTTTGTCATCAAGTGAGGCTGAAAAGCGCCTTGCCGAATTTGGCCACAATGAACTCGAAGAAGGCGAGAAACGATCAATCCTAGTCAAATTCATCGAGCAATTTAAGGATTTGATGATTATCATCCTAGTTGCGGCAGCAATCTTGTCAGTCGTGACTTCTGGTGGGGAAGATATCGCAGATGCCATTATCATCTTAGCAGTGGTAATCATCAATGCTGCCTTTGGTGTTTACCAAGAAGGAAAAGCCGAAGAAGCTATCGAAGCTCTCAAATCCATGTCTAGTCCAGCTGCTCGCGTTCTTCGTGATGGGCATATGGCGGAGATTGACTCTAAAGAATTGGTACCTGGAGATATCGTTGCCCTTGAAGCTGGTGATGTAGTACCTGCAGACCTACGTTTACTAGAAGCCAACTCTCTTAAAATTGAAGAAGCAGCTCTTACAGGTGAGTCTGTTCCAGTAGAAAAAGACTTAACAGTCGAGCTTGCTGCAGATGCTGGTATTGGGGACCGTGTCAACATGGCCTTCCAAAATTCTAACGTGACCTATGGTCGTGGGATGGGTGTTGTAGTTAATACAGGGATGTATACTGAGGTTGGTCACATCGCTGGTATGCTTCAAGATGCGGATGAGACAGATACACCACTCAAACAAAACTTGAACAATCTTTCTAAGGTCTTGACCTATGCTATCTTGGTCATTGCCCTTGTTACTTTTGTTGTAGGTGTCTTTATTCAAGGAAAAGATCCACTTGGTGAGTTGATGACCTCTGTTGCGCTTGCCGTTGCAGCCATTCCCGAAGGACTTCCTGCTATCGTGACTATCGTTCTTGCCCTTGGTACTCAAGTTTTGGCAAAACGTAACTCTATCGTTCGTAAGTTGCCAGCAGTTGAAACACTTGGTTCAACTGAAATCATCGCTTCTGATAAGACTGGTACGCTGACTATGAACAAGATGACAGTCGAAAAAGTCTTCTATGATGCAGTCCTACATGACTCAGCTGATGACATTGAACTAGGTCTTGAAATGCCACTACTTCGTTCAGTTGTTTTGGCCAATGATACGAAAATCGATGTGGAAGGAAACCTGATTGGTGATCCAACAGAAACAGCCTTCATCCAATATGCCTTGGACAAGGGCTACGATGTCAAAGGATTTTTAGAGAAATATCCTCGTGTAGCTGAGTTGCCATTTGACTCTGACCGTAAGCTCATGTCAACAGTTCACCCATTGATAGATGGTCGTTTCCTTGTGGCGGTCAAAGGTGCGCCAGACCAACTTTTGAAACGTTGTGTTCTTCGTGATAAGGCTGGAGATATTGCTCCGATTGATGAGAAGGTTACAAACCTCATTCATACAAACAACTCTGAAATGGCCCATCAAGCCTTGCGTGTCCTTGCAGGAGCTTATAAGATTATCGATAGCATTCCAGAAAATCTCACTTCTGAAGAACTTGAAAATGATTTAATCTTCACTGGTTTGATTGGGATGATTGACCCTGAACGTCCTGAAGCTGCTGAGGCTGTTCGTGTAGCTAAGGAAGCGGGAATTCGTCCAATCATGATTACAGGTGACCACCAAGACACTGCAGAAGCCATTGCTAAACGATTGGGAATCATCGATGCAAATGATACCGAAGGCCACGTTTTAACTGGTGCTGAACTCAACGAGCTATCTGATGAAGACTTTGAAAAAGTAGTTGGTCAATACTCTGTTTATGCCCGTGTGTCTCCAGAACACAAGGTTCGTATCGTCAAGGCTTGGCAAAAACAAGGTAAGGTCGTTGCCATGACAGGTGACGGTGTCAATGATGCGCCAGCTCTGAAAACAGCCGATATCGGTATCGGTATGGGAATCACTGGTACAGAGGTTTCTAAGGGGGCTTCTGACATGATTCTTGCAGATGATAACTTTGCGACTATCATTGTTGCAGTTGAAGAAGGACGTAAGGTCTTCTCAAACATTCAGAAGACCATTCAATACCTGCTTTCTGCCAATACTGCTGAAGTATTAACCATCTTCCTATCAACCTTGTTTGGTTGGGATGTCTTACAGCCAGTTCATCTTTTGTGGATTAACTTGGTAACAGATACCTTCCCAGCTATCGCTCTTGGTGTTGAACTTGCTGAGCCTGGTGTCATGAATCATAAACCACGTGGACGCAAGGCAAGCTTCTTCTCAGGTGGTGTTTTCAGTTCTATCATCTATCAAGGTGTACTCCAAGCAGCTATTGTTATGAGTGTTTATGGTCTTGCGATTGCTTACCCAGTGCATGTGGGTGACAATCATGCCATTCATGCAGATGCCCTTACTATGGCCTTTGCAACCCTTGGTTTGATTCAGCTCTTCCATGCTTACAATGTCAAGTCTGTTTACCAATCCATCTTGACAGTTGGCCCATTCAAGTCTAAGACATTCAACTGGTCCATCTTGGTATCCTTCATTCTTCTCATGGCAACAATCGTCGTAGAGCCACTTGAAGGAATCTTCCACGTAACCAAACTAGACTTGTCACAATGGGGAATTGTCATGGCTGGAAGCTTCTCAATGATTATCATCGTCGAAATCGTTAAATTTATCCAACGCAAACTCGGCTTTGATAAGAATGCGATATAAGGGAGGTTTCTGATGTCAGCTTATCAATTACCGACCGTATGGCAGGATGAAGCTAGTAATCAAGGAGCCTTTACGGGACTAAATAAACCAACAGCAGGTGCCCGTTTCGAACAAGACTTGCCAAAAGGAGAACAACCTTTTCAGCTTTATTCACTGGGAACACCAAATGGTGTGAAGGTCACTATCTTATTGGAAGAATTATTAGAAGCTGGTTCTGAGCAAGCGACTTACGACTTGTATAAGATTGCTATTATGGATGGGGATCAGTTTGGTTCAGACTTCGTAAAGCTCAATCCAAATTCAAAGATTCCAGCCTTGTTGGACCAGTCTGGGGCTGAAGAAGTAAGAGTCTTTGAGTCTGCTCATATTCTTCTATACCTTGCTGAGAAATTTGGAGCTTTTCTACCAAGTAATCCTGTGGAAAAGGTAGAAGTTTTGAATTGGCTATTCTGGCAAGCAGGTGCTGCACCTTTTCTAGGTGGGGGATTTGGACATTTCTTTAATTATGCCCCTGAAAAATTGGAATATCCAATTAATCGTTTTACGATGGAAGTGAAACGCCAGTTGGATTTGTTGGATAAGGAATTGGCTCAGAAACCTTATATTGCAGGCAATGACTATACGATTGCAGATATTGCTATCTGGTCTTGGTATGGACAGTTAGTTCAAGGAAAACTTTACCAAGGTTCTGCAAAATTCTTAGATGCCTCAAGTTACCAGAATTTAGTAAAATGGGCAGAAAAAATTGCCAATCGTCCAGCTGTTAAGCGTGGCATAGAAGTCACTTATAAAGAAATTAAATAGCAAAAAAGTCATCTTCGGATGGCTTTTTGCTACAGTTGAGGGAAAGGGCTTGCAGTTATCGGCTTTTGTGCTATAATTGCTATAATATAGTAAAAAGCAAGAGGAGTGTGAGGAAGTGGAAAAGAAAATTGTGAAGGATATTTTGTTTTTATCTCAAGTCTCTCAGCCGGCAAGTCAGGATGATCTGTATCTTGTTAGAGATTTACAGGATACACTTTTAGCAAATCGTGAGACCTGTGTGGGTCTGGCCGCCAATATGATTGGGGTACAGAAGCGAGTGATTATCTTTAATCTGGGTTTGGTTCCTGTTGTCATGTTTAACCCTGTGCTCCTGTCTTTTGAAGGACCTTATGAGACAGAAGAAGGCTGTTTGTCCTTGGTAGGTGTGAGACCAACTAAGCGTTATGAAACTATAAGGATTTCCTATCGTGACAGCAAGTGGCAGGAACAGACTATTACCTTGACAGGCTTCCCAGCTCAGATTTGCCAGCATGAACTGGATCACTTGGAAGGACGAATCATTTAGGAGGAAAGCAAATGAAACGAATAGTCTTTGAATTTATTTTTATCGCAACGACCTGGTATATCTTTTTACCGCCTCTTAACCTGACCAGCTGGGAATTTCTCTTTTTTCTCTGTGGGCATTTGCTGCTTGTGGCAATCTTATTTGGCTTTGGCAAGGGAATCAATCTGGTCAAAACAGTTCATGTGCGCCACGGCAAGGCGGAAGCTGCCTTAAATCTTGAGGGTTTCAAAATCAATCGGTTAGGTAAAGTTCTTTTTGTTTCTATTGGAGGGATTCTTCTCTTAGCAGCCTTGGTTTCCTTGGTGACTTCCAGCATTTTTCAGGCTAAAAATTATGCTAATGTAGTCACAGTTACGGAAAAAGACTTTACTGAATTTCCTAAGACTGATACCAGTAAGGTTCCTATTCTAGATAGAAGTACTGCTGAGAAAATTGGTGACCGCTACTTGGGTTCTCTAACGGATAAGGTGTCGCAATATGTAGCCGCAGATACCTATACCCAACTGACGATTGATGGAAAGCCTTATCGGGTTACGCCACTAGAATATGCAGATCCTATCAAGTGGTTTAATAATCAAGCTAAGGGAATCGGCGAGTATATCAAGGTGGACATGGTAACTGGAAATGCGAATTTGGTGGACTTGAAGACACCAATCAAATATTCAGACTCGGAGTATTTTAACCGCGATGTCAAGCGTCATCTGCGCTTTAAGTACCCAACCAAGATCTTCAAGACTCCATCTTTTGAGGTGGACGATGAGGGCAATCCTTTCTATGTAGCAACGGTTTACCAAAAGCAATTTGGACTTGCGGTTCCCCGTCCTGTTTCAGTCATTATTTTGGATGCTACAAATGGAGAAACCAAGGAATACAGCTTGGCTGAAGTTCCAGAATGGGTGGACAGGGTCTATCCAGCTGAGGAAACCATTGAGCAAATCAACTACAACGGCAAGTACAAGGATGGTTTCTTGAATGCCATGATTTCCAAGAAAAACGTGACCCAGACTACCAAGGGTTATAATTACTTGTCTATCGGTAATGACATCTATCTATACACAGGTGTGACATCAGCCAATGCAGATGAAAGTAATCTTGGTTTCATCCTTGAAAATATGCGGACAGGAGAAATTACGAAGTACAGCTTGGCTTCTGCGACCGAAGAATCAGCACGTGAATCAGCCGAAGGTGCTGTCCAAGAGAAATCCTACAAGGCAACCTTCCCAATCCTCATCAACCTCAATGACAAGCCTCTCTACATCATGGGCTTGAAGGACAATGCTGGCTTGGTCAAAGAGTATGCCCTGGTAGACGCAGTCGAGTACCAAAATGTTATCGTAGCCACGACAGTGGAAGAACTACTCAGCAAATACGCAAACAAAAACGACCTTGAAATTGACAATGAAACGACAGAAAGCATCAAGGGTGTGGTAGCAGACCTCAAATCAGCTGTTATCAAGGGCGATACCGTCTACTTCTTTAAAGTTGATGGCAAGATTTACAAGGTCAAGGCTTCTGTATCAGATGACCTTCCTTATCTTGAAAATGGTAAAACTTTTGAAGGTCAAGTAGGAAAAGATAATTATCTCAAGACCTTTAAAGTCCAGTAATACTCTTCGAAAATCTCTTCAAACCACGTCAACTTTATCTGCAACCTCAAAGCTGTGCTTTGAGCAACCTGCGGCTAGTTTCTTAGTTTGCTCTTTGATTTTCATTGAGTATAAAAAAGGTTTATTTAAGAAATATATGTTATAATAAGGTAAATTAAGCCTAATGGAGGACAAAGAAATGGGGTTTTATGTGATGCTTGCTTCAATGTTACTCGGACTGCTCGCTTTGAAGATAGGTTTTTCTCTGTTTAAGGAGAAAAAAGGTAAATTCTTATCTATCTTAACAAGCTTAGCTGGAATATCCCTTGTTCTCGTGGCTATGTGGTTAGGATGGCCAAAATAAGCAAAGAAACCTCGCTCAAAACGAGGTTTTTTAGATGAATTTCTTGGTAGCGGCTAAAAAATATGCTACACTATTAATATGAAAATTTTAATCCCAACAGCAAAAGAAATGAACACAGACTTGCCAAGTATCGAAGATGCTCCTTTAAAACCAGAAAGTCAAGCCGTACTTGATGCCTTGGCCCTCTATTCTGCTAGTCAATTGGAGAGTTTTTATAAGGTATCAGCTGAGAAGGCAGCGGAAGAATTTCAACATATCCAAGCTTTGAAAAGGAAAACTGCTCAACACTACCCAGCCTTGAAACTTTTTGATGGGCTCATGTATCGCCATATCAAGCGAGATAAGTTGACCGAGGTGGAACAAGCTTATCTTGAAAATCATGTCTTTATCACCTCGGCTTTGTACGGTGTCGTTCCAGCCTTGTCACCTATGGCACCTCACCGTTTGGACTTTTTGATGAAATTAAAAGTCGCTGGTAAGACTTTGAAGAGCCATTGGAAGGCAGTCTATGATGAATCTGTGAAGCAGGAAGAAGTGATTTTCTCCCTCTTGTCATCCGAATTTGAGACTGTATTTTCTAAGGAAATTAGAGAAAAAATGGTGACCTTCAAATTCATGGAGGACAAGGGTGGTCAGCTGAAGATTCATTCAACTATTTCGAAGAAAGCGCGTGGAGCTTTTCTGACATCTCTGATTGAAAATCAAGTACAGACGGTGGAGGAAGCTCGTAAGTTAAGCTTTGCAGGATTTAACTACCGAGAAGACTTGTCCCAGCCACAGGAATTGGTTTTTGTTAAGGAAGTATATATAAAAGAGAAAAATTCAAATTGAGAATCAACTTCTTTTTTTCTAAACTGTATGAAGTTGGTTAAAAAATCTTTAAAATCAGAAAAATGCATATTATCAGATATTGGAAAAATTTGATGATATGCATTTTATTTTTCTAGAGTATTTTGGAGATTTTATACTTTAATTTTACTAGGATTGAAAGAAAAAATTAGTCATTTCCTATCTTTTCTATTGCTTTATTGTCTATCATTTGTTATATTAAAAGTGTAATTATTTTTTATTTAATGACGTAAGTGTTACACTTTTTAGACAGAAAGGAGTATTTTTTTGAAGAGTAGATGTAAACGCTTACGTATATAGTGAAAGGATTTAGGACTTAATGGATAAAGGATTGTTTGAAAAACGTTGTAAATATAGTATTCGAAAATTTTCATTAGGGGTTGCTTCTGTCATGATTGGTGCAGCTTTCTTTGGAACTAGTACTGTCCTAGCAGATTCTGCACAAACAGGTTCAACAGCAAATATGCCGGCAGATTTGGCTGCAGCTCTTGCAAATGCTAAAGAGGACGGAGGGCATGATTTTGAGGCACCAAAAGCTGGTGAAGACCAAGGTTCTCCTGAAGTAACTGAAGGACCAAAGACTGAAGAAGAATTGTTGGCAAAAGAAAAAGAAACTGCAACAAGCTCAGCAGTTTCAGATACTCTTCCTGAAGAACTACGTGGAAAACTTGATAAGGCTGAAGAAAATGGGCACACTGCCTCAAAAGAAGAACTAGAAAAAGAAGATAAAAGCCTAGTCCCAGAAGATGTTGCTAAAACAAAAAATGGGGTATTAAACTACGGTGCGACTGTCGAAATTAAAAGTGCTGCAGGGCTTGGTAGTGGTATCGTTATTGGGGAAAATCTCGTTTTGTCTGTTTCTCATAACTTTATCAAAGATGTTCCAGATGGTAATAATCGTAAGGTAGCTGATAATGTTGAGAGTGATGGAGATGTCTATACAGTTTCTTACAAAGGGGCACCGGACGTCAAATTCAGTAAGAATGATGTGAAACACTGGGATCGTGAAGGGTTCCTCAAAGGATATAAAAATGATCTGGCAATTGTTAAGCTTCGTACACCTCTTGCAAATGCACCTGTTGAAGTGACTGAGAAGCCTGCAACAACTAAGGTAGGAGATAAGGTTCATGTATTTGGATATCCAAAAGGAGAGCTTGATCCAATTTTGAATACTACCGTTGAGGATATTAATAATCACGGAGAAGGTGTTCGTGGAATTAGCTATCAAGGAAGTGAACCAGGTGCCAGTGGTGGCGGTATTTTCGATGAAAATGGGAAATTGATTGGTATCCACCAAAATGGTGTCTCTGGTAAACGTAGTGGTGGTATACTCTTCTCACCTGCTCAGCTAGAATGGATTCAAAACTATATCAAGGGTATTGAAACAAGGAAACCAGCTGGTCTAGATGCTCTCGATAAACAAGTGGAAAACAAGGAAGAAAAACCAAAAGAGGATAAACCTCAAGAAGAAAAACCAGCTGACAATAAGCCGGCAGAAAACAAACCAGCAGAAAATAAACCTGCTGAAAACAAGCCAGCTGAAACTAAACCGACTGAATCAAAAGAAGTCACTCCAGAATGGAAAACAGTTGAAAAGAAAGAACAACAGGGAACAGTAACTGTCCGCGAAGAAAAAGGAGTTCGTTACAACCAACTAGCTTCAACTGCTCAAAATGACAATGGTAAAAAGCCAGCCTTGTTTGAAAAAGATGGTTTGACAGTAGATGCTAATGGGAATGCTACCGTTGATTTGACCTTTAAAGAAGAATCCGAAACAGGTAAGTCTCGCTTTGGTGTTTTCATGAAATTCAAAGACACTGACAACAACGTTTTTGTAGGATATGACCAAGGTGGATGGTTCTGGGAATACAAGACAAATGGTAGTGGACTTTGGTATCAAGGTGGACGTGTTGCAGCCCCAGTAAATGGATCAACCAACCACTTGATGATCAGTCTAAAATCAGATGGACAGCTCAATGCAACTAATAATGATGTGAAACTTTTTGACACAGTTACCTTGCCATCTGCAGTAAATGACAAACTAAAAGATGAGAAGAAAATCGTTCTTAAAGCTGGAACCTATAATAGTAGTGAAAAAACAATTGTCAATGTCAAAACTGACAACCAAGAAGGAGTTAAAACAGATCAAGAATCCACTAAAAAAGAAAAGGGCGATACAGTAGATGATAGCAATGTAAAATACGACACTATTCAATCTACAGTATTGAAAGCAGTTATCGACCAAGCCTTCCCACGTGTTAAAGAATATGTTCTAAATGGGAACAAGCTTCCAGGACAAGTGCAACCAATTAATCAAGTTGTGATCAACAAGCACGCTGTGACTCCTGAAGTTACCTATAAAAAGGTTAATGCAACGACTGCTGAGTATGAAATGAAACTCCGTGATGAGGCTAATCTGATCAATGCGGATATGACTGTTCGTTTGCAAGTAGTGGATAACCAACTTCACTTTGATGTGACTAAGATTGTGAACCATAACCAGGTTACACCTGGACAAAAAATTGATGATGAACGAAAATTACTCTCATCTATTAGCTTCCTAGGAAATGCCTTGGTATCTGTTTCAAGCGACCAAGCAGGAGCTAAGTTTGATGGGGCAACCATGTCAAACAATACTCATGTAAGTGGTGATGACCATATCGCAGTAACAAATCCAATGAAAGAATTAGCTAAAGGGTATATGTACGGATTTGTTTCAACAGACAAGCTTGCGGCAGGTGTATGGAGTAATTCACAAAATAGCTATGGTGGTGGTTCTTACGACTGGACACGTTTGACAGCTTACAAGAATACGATTGGTAATGCCAACTACGTGGAAATTCATAGTTCTGAATGGCAATGGGAAAAAGCTCATAATGGTATTGTCTTCCCAGAATATACCAAAGAACTTCCAAGTGCAAAAGTTGTCATCACTGAAGATGCCAATGCTGACCATAAAGTAGATTGGCAAGATGGTGCCATCGCTTACCGTAGCATCATGAATAACCCTCAAGGTTGGGAAAAAGTTAAAGACATTACAGCTTACCGTATCGCTATGAACTTTGGTTCACAAGCGCAAAACCCATTCCTCATGACCTTGGATGGTATCAAGAAGATCAACCTCCACACCGATGGTCTTGGTCAAGGTGTACTTCTTAAGGGATACGGAAGTGAAGGACATGATTCTGGACACTTGAACTATGCAGACATCGGTAAACGTATTGGTGGTGTTGCAGACTTTAAGACTCTTATTGAGAAAGCTAAGAAATATGGAGCTCATCTCGGTATTCACGTCAACGCTTCAGAAACCTATCCTGAGTCTAAATATTTTAATGAAGATATTCTTCGTAAAAATGCAGATGGTAGCTATAGCTACGGTTGGAACTGGCTTGACCAAGGTATCAACATTGATGCTGGTTATGACCTGGCTCATGGGCGTCTGGCGCGTTGGGAAGAGTTGAAGAAGGAATTGGGTGAAGGTCTAGACTTCATCTATGTCGACGTTTGGGGTAACGGTCAATCAGGTGACAATGGTGCCTGGGCAACTCACGTTATTGCTAAAGAAATTAACAAACAAGGTTGGCGCTTTGCTATTGAGTGGGGCCATGGTGGTGAATATGATTCTACCTTCCAACACTGGGCAGCTGACTTGACATACGGTGGCTATACAAATAAAGGTATTAACAGTGCCATTACTCGCTTTATCCGTAACCACCAAAAAGATTCTTGGGTTGGTGACTACAGAAGTTATGGTGGTGCAGCTGACTACCCACTTTTAGGCGGTTATAGTATGAAGGACTTTGAAGGATGGCAAGGACGTAGTGACTATAACGGTTATGTAACAAACTTGTTTGCTCATGATGTTATGACTAAGTACTTCCAACACTTTACAGTCAGCAAATGGGAAGATGGCAAACCAGTAACCATGACTGACAATGGTAGTACTTATAAATGGACTCCAGAAATGAAAGTTGAATTGGTCGATGCTGCAAATAACAAGGTTGTGGTAACTCGTAAATCAAATGATGTCAACAGTCCACAATATCGTGAACGTATAGTTACGCTCAATGGTCGTGTTATCCAAGATGGTTCAGCCTACTTGACACCTTGGAACTGGGATGCAAATGGTAACAAGCTTGCGAGCGACAAGGAAAAAATGTACTACTTCAATACTGAAGCAGGTGCAACAACTTGGACACTTCCTAGCGACTGGGCAAATGGTAAAGTTTACCTTTATAAACTAACTGACCAAGGTAAGACTGAGGAAAAAGAAGTTGCCGTGAAAGACGGTAAGATTACTCTTGATCTTACTGCAAATCAACCTTATGTACTCTATCGTTCTAAACAAACAAATCCTGAAATGTCATGGAGTGAAGGAATGCATATCTATGACCAAGGATTTAACAGCGAATCTTTGAATCATTGGAAGATTTCGGGAGATGCGTCTAAGGCTGAAATCGTGAAGTCTCAAGGTGCAAACCAAATGCTTCGTATTCAAGGCAATAAAGAAAAAGTGAGTCTGACTCAAAAATTAACTGGCTTGAAACCGAATACCAGATATGCAGTTTATGTAGGTGTGGATAACCGTAGTGATGCTAAAGCAAGTATTACAGTAAATACTGGTGAAAAAGAAGTAACTAACTACACCAACAAGTCGCTCGCTCTCAACTATGTAAAAGCCTATGCTCACAATACTCGTCGAAGCAATGCGACTGTTAATAACACAAGTTACTTCCAAAACATGTATGCTTTCTTTACAACAGGTTCAGATGTATCAAATGTAACCTTGACCTTGAGTCGTGAAGCAGGCGATGAAGCAACTTACTTTGATGAAATTCGTACTTTTGAAAATGAATCAAAAATGTACGGTGATGGTCACGATACTGCCACAGGTACCTTTAAACAAGACTTTGAAAATGTCGGCCAAGGTATCTTCCCATTTGTTATTGGTGGAATCGAAGGTGTTGAAGATAACCGTACTCACTTGTCTGAAAAACATGGTCCATACACACAACGTGACTGGAATGGCAAGAAAGTTGATGACGTTATCGAAGGAAATTGGTCACTCAAGACAAACGGTCTTGTGAGCCGTCGTAACTTGGTTTACCAAACAATTCCACAAAACTTCCGCTTTGAAGCAGGTAAGACCTATCGTATTACATTTGACTATGAAGCTGGATCTGACAATACTTATGCCTTTGTAGTCGGTAAAGGAGAATTCCAATCTGGACAGGCAAGTAATTTGGAAATGCATGAATTACCAAACTCATGGACAGATTCTAAAAAAGCTAAACGCGCAACTTTCCTCGTGACAGGTGCTGAAACTGGCGATACATGGGTAGGTATCTACTCTACAGGAAATGCAAGCAATACTCGTGGAGATTCTGGTGGTAATGCGAATTTCCGTGGTTACAATGATTTCATCATGGACAGACTTCAAATTGAAGAAATTGTCTTGACTGGTAAGATGATGGCAGAAAATGCTGTTAAGAACTATCTTCCGACTGTTTCGATGGAGAACTATACTAAAGAAACGATGGATGCTTTGAAAGAAGCAGTCTTCAACCTCAGTCAAGCAGACGATGATATTAGTGTAGAAGAAGCTAAAGCAGAAATCGCTAAGGTCAATGCTCTTAAAGATGCTTTAGTGATGAAGAAAACATCTCTTGTGACAGATGACTTTGCAAGCCTAAGCGCTCCTGCTCAGGCTGGTGAAGGTCTTGCAAATGCCTTTGATGGAAACTTATCTAGTTTATGGCATACATCATGGGGCGGAGGAGATGTTGGTAAACCAGCTACAATGGTCTTGAAAGAACCGACTGAAATTACTGGTCTCCATTATGTTCCACGTGGTTCCGGTTCAAACGGTAATTTGAGAGATGTGACTCTTGTCGTAACTGATGAAACAGGTAAGGAACATACTTTCAATGCAACAAATTGGGCTGATAATAACAAACCTAAAGATATCAACTTTGGCAAGACGATCAAAGCTAAGAAGATTGTTCTAACAGGAACACGAACTTACGGAGATGGTGGTAATCAATATCAATCAGCTGCAGAATTGATCTTCACTCGTCCACAAGTGACTGAAGCAGGTCTTGATACTACAGCCTATGAAGCTGCCTTAGCTAAAGCTCAAAAATTGGCTGATAAGAGCAATCAAGAGGAAGTAGCAAGTGTTGTTGCCAGCATGAAATTTGCAACAGATAACCATCTCTTAACAAATAGAATGATTAAATACTTTGCAGATTATCTTGATCAATTGAAGGATGAAACACCTACTCCAACTCCAGAACCAAAACCTGAAACTCCAACATCAAGTAAGGGTGACCAAGTAGCACCGGTCATTGAAGTTCCGGAATTCACAGGTGGTGTAAACGGTGGCGAATCAGCTATCAATGAAGCTCCAGAGTATACAGGAGTAATAGGAACAGCAGGCGATGAAGTGGCTGTAAAAGAGGCTCCAGAGTTCACTGGAAGTGTGAATGCAGCAGAATCAGCTGTCCATGAAGTTCCAGAATATACAGGTGCAATGGGAACAGCAGGTGACCAAGCAGCACCTACGGTAGACAAGTCAACTGAAGAGGTTCGTGTCTTATCAGATAAATCCACAGGAGTTGTAGTTGCAGGACTAGCAAGAGATTTGACACCAGACATGCACCTTCAAGTTCAAAAAGTAACAGACCAAAGCCTACAAGGTATGGAATTTGATGCTTATGCTCTTCATTTGGTAGATAAGGATAATCATAAGGTTCAGCCGAAAGGCGCAGTCCTTGTTAGAGTACCGGTTTCTGGTGAAGTGGCTGGGGTATACTATACAGCATCAGGTGAGTCAGTAAACTTTACAAATGGTCAAGGAACAATTGAATTCACAACTAGTCAACTAGGACATTATGCAGTAGTTTATAAACCAGTTTCTAAACAACAGAGCCCATTAGCTGATGAGCCTGGAGGAAATGCACAGACTCCATCTACTGGGGAAGCAGGAGGAAATGCACAAACTCCATCAACTGAAGAACCTGGAGGAAATGCACAGACTCCATCAACTGAAGAAGTTGGAGGTAAGGCACAAACTCCATCGACAGATCAATTCAATCAGAAGCAGCAGGATCCAGCAGTACAGGCATTTGAATATCAATCGGTTGATGGCTCTAAACCAGGAATGAAGATAGAAGAAGCAAAAGAAGAAATGACTGCTAAACTTCCAAATACTGGAACTAGCAAGTCAGATAATCTTTTCTTCCTTGCCAGCCTCAGTCTAGCAATGTCTGCTCTATTTCTTGCAAAGAGAAAAGAAGATTAGAATATACACGAGTTTTCATTAAAAGGGAGCTCAAACTCTCTGCTTGTTCTAGTGGAGAAAAAAGAATGCCCAGAGAGGACCTCTAGGTCCTCTCTTTTTCTAAAGGGAAATGAGAACGTTTACGATTGTGAGCGTATGAAAGGAAATAAGAAAAAATGGGAAAACATTTTTTTGAGAAACGGTGTCATTATAGTATTCGTAAATTTACGATTGGTGCAGCTTCTGTTATGATTGGTGCTAGTATCTTTGGTGCTGGCATGGTTCAAGCAGCTGAAACAGAAGGACCTGCTGAGACAGAAGGAACAATAACACAGGCTCAGCCTCTGGATAAGCTGCCAGCAGATATAGCAGCAGCTATTGAAAAAGCAGAAACTGCCACTACGACAGGGGATAGTGAAACTCAACCAAGTGAGACAGAAAGTCAGCCTGAAAATACTGGAGAAACAGTTACAAAGCCAACTGAAACTCCTGCTCCGAAGGAAGAAGCAACTCCAAAACCAGCAGCAACTCCAAAAGAAGAAGTAGCTCCAGCAGCTAAACCATCTGAACAGCCAGTGACTAAAGATTTGGTCGAAACTCCAGATGTCAATCATTTAGAAAAAGCTTCTGCTACAGCATCAAACCATGAAGCAAATACACAATACACAGCAGAAAAGGCAATTGATGGAAAACCTGACACTCGATGGGCAACTGACCAAAACGTTGCTAAACCAACTATCGAATTTACACTGGAAAAGACAACAGTGATTAAGCATGTGGAGATTGATTGGGATCGCCGTGCTCGTGGTGAAAAAAATGACCCCAATATCAAGTCATGGAATCTCTATTATGCTGGTCAAGATGATGTGAATGAGTCGGGAGTTAAAGAATGGAAGTTAGCCTATCAAAGAACAGGAACTCCACTTCTTGATGAAAAAGTTGATTTGAAAGAGGCTATTCAAGCGAAGTACCTTAAACTTGAAATCACAGATTACCAAGCTGGTACTATGAACTGGAAAAATGTAGGGATTCAAGAAATTCGCGCCTACTCAAACATTCCAGATGCCAGCAAACCAACAGATATTCGTCAAGTTACAGAACTAACAGTTGCTGAAGATGGAAAATCACTTGTCTTGCCTAAGTTGCCAGGTCAAGTTAGCTTGATTGGTAGCAACAAACAGGGTGTTGTTGATCTCAATAACAAAATCTACAAACCTCTAACAGATCAAACTGTTAAGGTCATGGTCCAACAAGTCAAAGATAGCCATACCCTTACAAAAGAATTTGAAGTTCTTATTAAAGGCTTGCATGCAGACGAAGGTGTTGGAACCAAACCAGCAGTTGCTCCAGCAGTTCAACAATGGTATGGAACTGAAGGAAAAACTTCTATTACAGCATCTACTGTTATTTCAGTCGGAGATTCTGGATTTGGCCAAGAAGCGAAATTCTATCAGACTGACCTTGAAAGTCGTGGCTTAGAAATCGCCACAGGTGGTCAAGCAGCACAAAACCGCATTGAGTTTAAAAAGGTTGAAGATAAGGGCTATGGCAAAGAAGGCTATGGTATCAGCATTAAAGATGGAGTTATTACAGTAGAAGCTGCAACAAATGCAGGTGCTTTTTATGCTACACGTACTCTTCTTCAAATGGGAGAAAAAGACCTACAGAACGGTGAAATCCGTGACTTCCCAAGCTTCAGCCACCGTGGTTTTATGCTAGATACAGGTCGTAAGTTTATCCCTTATGATACGCTTGTGGATATCATGCTCAACATGGCTTACTACAAGATGAATGACTTGCAGTTGCACCTAAATGATAACTATATCTTCCTAAAAGAGCACTTGGCAGGTAAGAACTTAAGTCCAGAAGAAGAACTCAAGTATGTTCTAGAGCATGCTAAGACAGGCTTCCGTGTGGAGACAGATATTGTTGGTAAGGATGGACAAAAATTAACATCAGATGAGCACTATACCAAGGAAGAAATGCAAGAAATCATCAAATTAGCAAAAGCTTTGCATATCAACCTTGTTCCTGAAATTGACACACCAGGTCACGCCCTTTCATTCGTTAAAGTTCGTCCAGACTTGATGTACAAGGGTCAGCTTAGTGCGAGAAAACATAATGTAGAACGTGTAGCTATGTTGGACTTGGATAATAAGTACGAAGAAACACTTGCTTTTGTTAAGTCAGTCTATGATAAACTTCTTGATGGTCCAGATGCACCCCTTCATGGAGTTTCTACCGTTCATATCGGTACAGATGAGTACTATGGAAGTCCAGAAAGCTATCGTCGCTATGTCAATGACCTCATCAAGTATATCAAAGGAAAAGGTTATACACCACGTATTTGGGGATCACTCAGCGCCAAACAAGGAAAAACGCCAGTTGATTGGAAAGATGTAGAAGTGGATATCTGGAGCCTTGGATGGCAACGACCAGCAGCTGCAATTGCCCAAGGTGCTAAGATTATCAATATCACAGATGTTCCAACCTATAGTGTCCCAAGTGGTAGTAATAGCCAAACTGCTTATGGAGATTATGCTAACTATGAAACTCAGTACAACCGTTGGACACCAAATGACTTCTCAACAGGTGGAGGACCACGTCTAGAAGCCTCTAATCCTAATATCATTGGTGGTGGTCATGCGGTTTGGAATGATAATATTGACCTCCATGAAACTGGACTTACTTCTTATGATATCTTTAAACGTTTCTTCAAGAGTATGCAGTCTACTGCAGAACGCACTTGGGGTTCAGATCGTGCAGCCAAGACCTATGCAGACCGTATTCAACCAACAAGTGTTTATGCACCTCAATCCAACCCTGAAAAGACTATAGCTGAAGAAGACTTGTTCAAGATTAATCCTGAGACTGTCAAAGATTACCTTGCTAAGAAAGTGAAGAAGACTGAAGCAGGATTGAATTTCGACAAAGACAGTACTATCGAAGGTCTAGTTGGTGATGCGGGACCAAGTCATGTCTTGAAAATGGATGTTACTGTAACTGGTGACGGAGAACAAACATTCTCAACAAGTGGAAACAACCAACTCTATCTTGCGGATAAGGATGGCTATCTTGCCTATACTTTTGAACAATTCCATATCCAATTCAATAAGAAACTTGAAAAGAACAAACGTTATCAAATCTCTGTTGTAACCAAACCACAATCAACAGAAGTGTATGTAGATGGTGAAAAGGTTGAACGGATTGCAAATCCAGCGAATCCTCGTTTTGCTCATAACAGCTTAGTTTTGCCGCTTGAAACGATCGGTGGTTTCAAAGGAATCTTACATAGTGCTGAGTTGTCAAATGAACCATTTGTCAATCCACGTTTGATTCCAAATGATCATTTTACAGTTTCTGCAACTAGTCAAGAATTACCAGGTACCAATGCAGAAGGTCCGGTAGAAAAAGCCTTTGACAATGATCCAAACACCTTCTGGCATTCAAAATGGTCTGGACATAAAGCACCATTCACAGTTGCTATGAACTTGAAAGCAAGTGAAAAAGTAAATGGTTTGACTTATCTTCCACGTCCAGGTGGTGGTAATGGTGTCGTGACATCTTATGAAATCTATGCTCAAAAAGATGGTCAAATGGTTAAAGTTGCTTCAGGAACTTGGGAAAACAATACCAAAGAGAAAACAGTGAACTTTGATGCAGTTGAAACGGATAAGGTAGAATTAAAAGTTCTAGCAGGTGTTGCAGGATTTGGTAGTGCCGCAGAAATTCAACTTCTGAAACCAGTTTCTACTAACAAGGCAGAAGAGCCAGCTACTCCAAAAACACCTAAAGTTGAGGAAATGGGTGATGGTACAACTGAACTTGCTGATAACTTTGTAGCTAGCAAGCCAACAAGTGATGAGGCAGTTGCTGCTGCAGCCCAAAGTCAAGACTACCTTAAGAAAGAATACAAGGTATTCCCAACACCACAAAAAGTAACTTACGATGAAGGTGTTACGAAACTCCATAAACAAGTCAATCTTGTCATGGGAGATCAATTAGATATCTATACTCGTAACCGCTTGAAGAGCGTTCTACAAGATCATCAAATCTCATACACAAGCAGTCAAACAGCAGTGGCAGGTGCTACTAACATCTACCTTGGTGTTCATGGTCAAAATTCACAGGCTGAAAAAGAAGTATCTGGAATTTCTCAAGGACTCTTTGATAAAATTGATGCTTATGCCTTGTCAATCAAGAACAATACAATCTCTATCGTCGGTAAAGATACAGATGCTGTCTTCTACGGTTTAACGACTCTCAAACACATGCTTAATGAGAGCGCGGCACCAGTCTTACGTAATGTAACAGTTGAAGACTACGCTGAAATTAAGAACCGTGGCTTTATCGAAGGTTACTATGGAAATCCTTGGAGTAATGCTGACCGTGCAGAATTGATGCGTTATGGTGGTGACTTGAAGTTGACTCAATACTTCTTTGCACCAAAAGATGATCCATACCACAACAAGAAATGGCGTGAACTTTATCCAGAAGAGAAATTAGCTGAAATCCGTGAATTGGCTCGTGTCGGAAACCAGAACAAGACTCGTTATGTATGGACCATCCATCCATTCATGAACAACCGTATCCGTTTTGGCAATGATGCTGACTATCAAAAAGATTTGGAAACCATTAAGGCTAAATTCACTCAATTGATGGATGTCGGTGTTCGTGAGTTCGGTATTTTGGCCGATGATGCTCCAAGTCCAGTTGGTGGCTACAATAGCTACAACCGCTTGATGAAGGACATGACAGACTGGTTGACTAAAAAACAAGCAACTTATGTCGGCCTTCGTAAGGAAATGATTTTTGTCCCAGGTCAGTATTGGGGTAATGGACGTGAAGATGAGTTGAAAGCACTCAATGAAAATCTTCCAACTTCAACCTCTATGACCCTTACTGGTGGTAAGATTTGGGGTGAAGTATCAGAAAACTTCCTTTCAAATCTTAAGAACAACCTGACTGCAGGTGGTAAGACCTACCGTCCAGTTTCTCTATGGGTCAATTGGCCTGTTACAGATAACTCTAAACAACACTTGATCTTGGGTGGTGGTGAGAAATTCCTTCATCCGAATGTAGATCCTAGCCTTCTTTCAGGTATCATGTTGAACCCAATGCAACAATCCGAGCCATCTAAGATTGCCCTCTTCTCTGCAGCTCAATATGCATGGAAACAATGGAAGTCTGAAGAAGAAGCTAAGAAAGTCAACGATATCGCCTTTAACTTTGTTGAAAATGGTAAGTTTACTGATAGTGAAGCATCTATTGCCTTCCGTGAACTTGGTAAACACATGATCAACCAAAATATGGATGGTCGTGTTGTGAAATTGGAAGAGTCTGTTGAACTTGCTCCGAAATTGGCGGCCTTCATGTCTAAGTTGAAAGCTGGTCAAGATGTTGGTGCAGAGCGTGAAGGCTTGCGTGCAGAATTTGCGAAACTAAAAGCTGCAGCTCAACTTTATAAAGCATCTGGTGATGAAAAGATGCGTGCTCAAATCCATTATTGGTTGGACAATACCATTGACCAAATGGATGCCTTGAGTGCTCTCCTTGATGGTACAGAGGCTATCGAAAAGAACGATTCTGCAAAACTTTGGGATAGTTACTATAAGGGATTGAAACTATATGAACAGTCTCAAACTTATACCTTCCATTATGTAGACCATGACGAAAAAGCTGAGTTGGGTGTTCAACATATCCGTCCATTCTTGCTTGGACTGCGTGAAATCTTGGCAACAGAAGTTCAAAAAGCCTTGCATCCTGATCAAGTGATTAGTACCTTTATCACAAACCGTACAGGTGTAGAAGGCGGACTTGCTGAGGTAACTGATGGAGATTTGGGAACTCATGCATTAATCAAATCGCCAAACAGTATCAAGACTGGTGATTACATTGGTTTGAAATTTAACAAAGCTGTTCCACTCCAAAACTTGACCTTTGCAATGGGAACTCAAGCAAATCCTCGTGATACCTTTAACAATGCTAAGGTTGAGTACCTAAATGAAAATGATGAGTGGGTAACACTTTCAGAACCAAGCTATACTGGAAATGAATCTCTTATTAAATATGAAAAACTCAATATTCGTGCCAAGGCTGTTCGAATGATTGCGACTTCAGATCGTGATAATACTTGGTTTGCTGTAAGAGAAATTGCTGTTAACCGCCCTGTGGAAGTTACTCGTGCTAAACAGGCAGCTACTGTGACGATTAGTCCAAATCTTATGTACAAGTACAATACGACAGTTGGTCAGATTACAGACGGTCGTGACAATACTGAAGCCATGCTTGCGAATGCTGATCGAACTGATACAACTCCAGTAAATAGTTGGGTACAACTAGACTTAGGCGAAGTCAAACCTGTGACTAAGGTTCGTCTCCACCAAGGTTCAGGAGATAAATTAGCAGAAGGTGTTCTTGAATATTCTGCAGATGGTAACTCATGGCAAGAATTGGATCGCTTGACTGGTGAACAAACCAAAGAAATCGAAACTCCAATTTCAGCTCGCTATGTCCGTATTCGCAATACTAAGAACACCAACCTATGGTGGCGTATCGCTGACTTCTCAGTTGAAACACGTACAGGCAATAGCCAATTGACTGATACAAATGTTGAGAACTTGAAGTCAACTCCAGTTTATGACAGCCTAGGCCGTTATAATATGCAAATTCCGAGCGGAACAAAACTTCCAGCTAAAAGTTATTTGGGTATGAAACTTGATCGTCTTCACCAAGCTGAACTCATTCAAGCGGTTGGTACAGAAAACCCATCCCTTAATTTGGAATATTCTCCAAATGCCCAAGAATGGTATCCGGCTGATCAAGTGACAGATAAGTCCTTGGTACGTTATGTTCGTTTGGTCAACAAGACTGACCAAGAACAAGCAGTGACAGCAACCTCTCTACTTGTTCAGACAAAAGAAATTCAACCAACCACACTTGATTCGACATCAATGGGCATCCATCCAACATATGGTCGCAATGACGTTCGTAAGATTAAGAACTTGGATCAATTGTTCGATGGAGTTTACAATAACTTTGTAGAGTTTTCAGACTATGCGCGTAAAGATGGTCATATCACCTTGAAGCTAGGTAGTGAACGTGCAATCAAGAAAATTAGAGCTTACATTCAAGACGGCACTCAAAACTATCTCCGTGATGGTAAGATTCAAGTCAGTCAAGATGGCAAGACTTGGACAGATCTTGTGACAGTTGGTGATGGTGTTGCCAATGAGACACGTGATGATTCCTTGACAGATGGTTGGACACATGATTCTAAGATGCCAGGAAACCGCTACATCGAGGGTGAACTTGCAAGTCCAGTTAAAGCCAATTATCTCCGTGTTCTATTTACAGCTAACTATGATGCTCGTTTTGTAGGCTTCACTGAGTTGGTTATCAATGATGGCGAATTCGTGAAACCGATTAATGATCCAACTGTTCAAGGAAACAGTGGTGAAAGCCAAGGTAACCTCTACACCAACCTCGTAGATGGTAAGGTATTGACTAGCTATAAGGCTGAGAAAGAACAAGGTGAGCTGGTCTACCACTTGTCAGAACCGACAGATGTCAACCATATTCGACTTGTTTCAAGTCTTCCGCAAGGAGTGAAGGCTCGAGTATTGGCTCGAACTCTTAAATCAGATAAAAGAGATTCTTGGTCAGAAATAGGTGAGATTACCTCAAGCTTCCAAACATTTGCTGTCCGAGATAAATCTCCATTATTGGATGTGAAACTTGTTTGGGAAGGAGGTAAACCAGAGTTCTACGAAATGACGACATTCCACCAAGAACTTCCAGAGGAACCAGCCAAACCGGCTCCAACTACAAGTAAGGGTGACGAACCATCACCAGTAGTAGAAGTCCCAGAATTTACTGGTGGCGTAAATGGTGTCGAAGCAGCTGTTCATGAAGTTCCAGAATACACTCAAGCTATTGGCACAGCAGGCGATGATGTGGTTCCAGTAGTAGAAGGGCTAGAATTCAAAGGCGGAGTAAACGCAGTTGAGGCAGCTACCCATGAAGTTCCCGAGTATACTGAAGCTATTGAAAAAGCAGACAAGCTACCATCACCAGTAGTAGAAGTCCCAGACTTCAAGGGTGGCGTAAATGGCACTGAAGCAGCTGTCCATGAAGTCCCAGAATATAAAGAAACAGCAAGCCCTCAAGTCACTCCAACAGAGGAAAACTTGAAAGATTCGGTTGATAAAGTCGATGGAGATAAGATGAGCAGTGGCAATCGTGATGTTGAAACTACTGTTGAAAAGTCCGATGAATTTGCAAGTGCATCAGTGAAAACAGATCAAGCACAAAAACAAGAACAACCACAAACATCGGTTGCTAAAGTTAAAGATCAACTTCCAGCAACAGGTGGAGAAGAATCAGCTACTTTAGCCTTGTTAGGTGGTCTTGGACTAGTTCTCTCTGCCGCTTTTATCAAAAGAGGGAAAAAGGATTAAGAATTCGAAAAAGAGTTATTCAATAATCCTGGATAAACATTAATGTCACAATAAAACCACACAGTGATTTCAGTATTGAGCATCATCAAGCTGAAAGCAACACTGTGTGGTTTTTGAATAGTTGATAGTTTCGGACCAGATTCTTTATCCATTGTTAAGCTTCTCGTTATAGGATGTTGCCTCAATCTTTTTTTGTTATATTAAAATCATAAAAAAGATTGCAATTTTTTGTTCATTTTGATATATTCAATATATACAAAAAACAAACTCGATGCTTAGTTGTGTGTTCAGAAGGAAGTTATTTTTCTAAAAAAGGAAGCGCTTACTCAGCATCAAGAAAAAGAAAAGAGGATTTTAATGAACAAAAGACTTTTCGATAAACGTTGCCATTATAGCATTCGTAAATTTGCTATAGGTGCGGCATCTGTGATGATTGGGGCTAGTATATTTGGTATTTCAGCTGTACAAGCTGAGGAGGTGGCTTCATCCAATACTCAAACAGAAGAAACAACAGTTCATCAACCTCAGCCTTTAGATAAGCTTCCCGATGATGTGGCAGCTGCTATCGCAAAGGCTGATGAGAATGGTGGACGTGAGTTTGTAAAGCCAAAAGCTGAGTCGACAGAAGACAAAGTGACTAAGGATACAGAACCTACTAAACCTGTTAATGAAGGTAACCATGAATTGGTTAATCCTAAAGTTGAAACTCCAAATAAGGTAGGAGAAGAAAACGAAGCTGAAGAGAGGCAAAAAGCTGAAGAGACAAATCCAAAGACTGTGGAAGATGGTCCGAAATCTACAGCAGCAGTTGAAACAGATGTAAAAGAGGATGCTAAGAAAACTTCAGAAAAGGATCAGGTAAAACCGACTGCAGATCTCAAATCTTCTTCTGAAAAAACGCAAGCGCTTTCTAAAGAGTCAAGTAAAGCGGATGTTGAAACAGAGAAGCAGCTATTATCAGATCGAAAACAAGACTTCAATAAAGATTGGTACTTTAAACTAAACGCCCAAGGAGATTTTTCAAAAAAAGATGTGGATGTTCATGATTGGTCTAAATTGAATCTACCACACGATTGGAGTATTTATTTTGACTTCGATCACAAGTCTCCTGCTCGCAACGAAGGTGGACAGTTAAATGGTGGAACGGCTTGGTATCGTAAGACTTTTACACTGAATGAAGCAGACAAGAACAAGGATGTTCGTATCAATTTTGATGGTGTTTACATGGATTCTAAGGTTTATGTAAATGGTAAATTTGTAGGACATTATCCAAGTGGTTATAATCATTTTTCTTATGATATTACAGAATTTTTGAACAAGGATGGCAGTGAAAATTCCATTACCGTTCAAGTGACCAATAAGCAGCCAAGTAGTCGTTGGTATTCTGGAAGTGGGATTTATCGTGATGTAACCCTTAGTTATCGTGATAAGGTCCATGTTGCGGAAAATGGGAACCACATTACAACACCAAAATTAGCTGAACAAAAAAATAGCAATGTTGAAACACAAGTTCAAAGTAAGATTAAAAATACAGATAAAAAGGCTGCGAATGTCTTTGTGGAGCAACAAATTTTCACTAAGGAGGGTAAAGCTGTTTCAGAACTAGTTCGTTCTGAAACTAAGAGTTTGGCAGAAAATGAAACAGCACAATTTAATCAGAATATCCTGGTTAATCAGCCAACTCTTTGGACAACGAAAAGTTACCATCCTCAACTTTATGTTCTAAAAACAAAAGTCTATAAAGAAGGCCAGTTAGTTGATGTAACAGAAGATACATTTGGTTACCGTTATTTTAACTGGACAGCTAAGGAAGGATTTTCTCTCAATGGTGAGAGAATGAAATTCCATGGGGTAAGTATTCACCATGACAATGGAGCCTTGGGTGCAGAAGAGAACTATAAGGCTACTTATCGTAAATTAAAACTTCTGAAAGATATGGGAGTGAACTCCATTCGTACCACTCACAACCCGGCGAGCCCTCAGTTGCTAGATGCTGCGGCGAGTCTAGGACTTTTGGTTCAAGAGGAGGCTTTTGACACTTGGTATGGTGGCAAGAAGACTTACGACTATGGACGTTTCTTTGATCAAGATGCGACTCATCCCGAGGCTAAGAAGGGAGAGAAGTGGTCTGATTTTGATCTTAGAACAATGGTAGAACGTGATAAGAACAATCCGTCTATTGTGATGTGGTCTCTTGGAAATGAGGTAGATGAAGCGAATGGTAGTCCTCGTTCTATTGAAACTGCTAAACGTTTGAAGGCTGTCATTAAAGCGATTGATACCGAGCGTTATGTTACCATGGGTGAGAATAAATTTAGTCGTGCAGCAACAGGTGATTTCTTAAAAGTTGCAGAAATCATGGATGCTGTGGGTATGAATTATGGAGAGCGCAATTATGAAGCTGTTCGTAGAGCTCATCCAGACTGGCTCATCTATGGTTCTGAAACTTCTTCAGCTACTAGAACGCGTGATTCTTATTACAATCCTGCTCAAATCCTTGGACACGATAACCGTCCAAATCGTCATTATGAACAATCTGACTATGGTAATGACCGTGTTGGATGGGGAAGAACAGCTACTGAGTCATGGACTTTTGACCGTGATCATGCTGGCTATGCTGGTCAATTTATCTGGACAGGAATTGACTATATCGGTGAACCAACTCCATGGCATAACCAAGATAATACACCTGTAAAAAGTTCTTACTTTGGTATCATCGATACGGCTGGTTTACCGAAGAATGATTTTTACCTTTACCGTAGTGAGTGGTATAGTGCTAAAGAAAAGCCAACTGTTCGCATTTTACCACATTGGAACTGGACTGATGAGACCCTTAAGGAGCGTAAGATGCTGGTTGATGGAAAGGTTCCAGTTCGTACCTTCTCAAATGCAGCAAATGTCGAATTATTCTTAAACGGTCAGTCGCTTGGTAAAAAGGAATTTACTAAGAAGAGAACAGAGGATGGGCGTCCATATCATGAGGGGGCTAAACCAAGTGAATTGTATCTTGAGTGGCTTGTAAAATATCAACCAGGTACACTGACTGCGATTGCTCGAGATGAAAATGGTAACGAAATTGCGCGTGATAGTGTGACAACTGCTGGGGAGCCAGCAAGAGTTCGTCTGACTAAAGAAGAGCATGTTATCACAGCAGATGGTAAAGATTTATCTTACATCCATTACGAAATTGTTGATGGCGAAGGGAATGTTGTTCCGACAGCGAATAATCTTGTTCATTTCAATCTTCATGGTCAGGGACAGATTGTTGGTGTGGATAATGGAGAACAAGCTAGCCGTGAGCGCTACAAAGCTCAAGCAGATGGAACATGGCAAAGAAAAGCCTTCAATGGTAAAGGAGTTGTCATTGTAAAATCAACAGAAAAAGAAGGTAAATTTACTCTTTATGCAGATTCTGCTGGTTTAACATCTGATAGCGCAACGGTCGCAACTGTGTCTGGTAAGAAAGAAAACCGTCACTTTATAGCCTATGCTCCTGTGAAGGCAACAACTGATGTGAGTACCAATCCTGAACTACCACAAACAGTAACAGCTATTTATAGCGACGGCAGTGTTGAAGAAAAAGCTGTGACTTGGAAAGTGCCATCTGACTTGCTTACAAGCGCAGGTGAGAAAAAAGTATCCGGTAATGTCGAAGGTCTCGAAACTAAGGCTGAAGCCCTTGTCAAGGTAGTTGCACTTGATAAGTGGTTGCCTAAGGTAGCAACAGTTCCAGTTGGTACAACGGCAGCTGATTTGGATAAAACGGTTACGGCTGTTTTGTCAGATGGTAGCTTAATTGATACCGATGTTGTTTCTTGGACTTTGAAAGATCCTGCCGCCTTGACTAAAGAAGGTGGACGAACTGAAGCAACTGGTAAATTGGCAGATGACGATCGTGAAGTAACTGCAACCTTTATCGCAAGCGACAAGGAAACAGAAAGTACTGTTACAGGTCTCACGGTTGGAGATAAGACTCTTGAAAACTTTGAGCCT
The DNA here is from genome assembly GCF_013277565.1 of Streptococcus sp. k-90. Lineage (GTDB taxonomy): Bacteria > Bacillota > Bacilli > Lactobacillales > Streptococcaceae > Streptococcus. The sequence continues at coordinate 50,247 of NZ_VMNE01000020.1, forward strand.
GGAAAGACTTATTACCGAGTATCCCTTCCTTACACTGCTAAAATTCCAAGTGTTGGAGCACAGACTACGGGCTATCAGGTAACGGTTCAACAAGCTTCTGCTGATAATGGGTATCAGGCTTCCGTCTTCTTGAGTGACCAGAAGGGTGATTTAGTTCAAACTTATTTGATTCAATTCGTGAAGGAAGCACCTGCTTTGACTCGTTTGGAAGTAAGCGTTGAAGGAAAAGAGAAAGCAACAGAAGATCAAGTTCTCCCTTATCATGTGATTGGGCATTATGAGGATGGTTCACAGACAGAATTTGCAGCGTCAGATGTCCACTTGGAAGTCAAGTCAGCTGATGGTGGTCATCTTGAGGTAAATGGACAGAACTTGTTACTTTATACTAAGGGTAGTGTTACTCTAACTCCTCGTATTGACAATCAAACAGAAAAAACACAATCTGTCACAACTGAATTGGTGATTAGAGAAAATAAAGTAGAGAAGAAAATTGTCAAGCTTCATCCAGTTTCTATCTCTACAGATATTAATCAGCAGCCTAATTTACCTAGCCAAGTTGGAGCGGAATTTGATAAGGGCTTGCCTCGTAAGGTAGCTGTGACTTGGGACAAGGTAGATGAAAAAGAATTGGGACGCTATCATAGCTTTACCCTTAAAGGACATGTAGAAGGAACAGATATTGAAGCTCAAGCAACGGTGACGGTTGAAGGCTTACAAGTTGCAGAGGAAATCAGCCTTACTCTTCCTAAGGGTGAGACAGTTCAATTGCCAGCCAGTGTACGTGCTTACCATTCTAATGGAACCACTATCTACAAAGATGTGGTTTGGGATCAGGTACCAGCTAACTTTAGTCAAACTGAAGGGGTGTATGAAATCAATGGTCATTTAGTTGGTAGCAATCTGACCACCAAGGCTCATGTCCGTGTTTCTAGTCAAGTGGTTGCTGGAAATAATATCTCTAAACAATGGACAGGTTCACAATTACCAGCAGCTATTGTATCCAATACAGGAGGGGATGATTCGGCTAATGCTTTGAACGACCTGACTGTATCAAGAACGCCTACAGATGCTAAAAATAGATGGACTACTTGGAGAACAAATACTGATAATGACTGGGCATCAATCTTGTTTGGAAACTCTGGTGATTTGACCAAGCGCTTTGTTGATAATCTTTCAGTTGATTTCTATACTGATGGAGCGATTGGTCTTCCAAAAGAATATGTTATTGAATACTATGTCGGTCAAGAAGTTCCAGATCTTCCGAATGATGTCAATAATGCTCAACGTGATAGCAACCATCCATTTAATAATGAAGCTAACTGGAAAGAGGTGGAACACCTCAAAGCTCCTGGACAATTATCTGCAGGTAAAACCAACCACTTTACATTTGATAAGGTAGAAACCTATGCTGTTCGTATGCGCATGAAGAAAGCAGATGGAACTGCTGGTGTTGGTTTGACAGAGCTAACTGTCCTTGGAAATAAGGTAGTGAGCTCTACAAGTTCAGAAATTTCTATCCAAGTAGATGGCAAGAAGCTTGAACATTTCAATCCATCTAAGACTGATTACTATATTCCTAAATCTAGCAAAGAAATCACTGCAACAGCTAGCAATAATGGTCTGGTAACAGTTGTGCCTGCAACAAGTGAAAAAGGTGCGACACGTCTTATCTTAAAAGCTGAGGATGGAACTGTTCTGAAAGAATATCGCATCTTCCGTGATGATGAAAAAGAGTCAACACAACCAGTAGCTGCAGAAAATAGTGCTAAGACTTTGAATGTAGGTGATCAACTTCAATTGCCTGCTGAAGTGACAGTTTACTATCCTTCACAAGCTGGTTGGGTTAAATCTAACCTTGCTGTCCAATGGGATACGGTCCCTGAACATGCAACGGAACATGAGGGAAGTTTTGAGGTAACTGGTCATGTCATTGGTACAAATCTAAGTACCAAAATGCAGGTAACAGTTGTTTCTAAAGGTAACCAAGCTCTGTCAGAAAATCCAAGCAACAATGAAACGGATTCTAAAGCCTTTGCTTCGACAACGAACGATACACAAGCAGCTTCACATGATAGAATTTTCTATATCAATGATGGAAAATACAATGAAGACGGACGTTGGACAAACTGGTCTCGTACTCCGAAAAATCAAGAAACTTCTGTCGGACTAGTCTTTAAGAAGGATGGAAAAATTGCCTCTCAATCCATTGGAAAAGTAGCTATTCAGTTCTTTAAAGATAGTGGAACAGATGCTCCAGAGAAAATGGTTCTAGAAAGATATATTGGTCCTGCCTTTACAGAACCAAGTACGATTTCTCGTTATGAAGAAAATGCTGACCATCCATTCAACAAGGCAGAAAATTGGGCATCAATCCCTTATAAAGCTTCTGGAGAATTAGTAGCTGGTAAACCAATAGAGTTTAACTTTGAACCGGTTCAAACGACAGCTATTCGTGCCCGCATGACTCGTAAGGCTACTACTAATGGTTTGGCAGTTGTAGAATTTACAGCCTACTCTGCAGGCAAGGGAGCAGAAGTGGAAACACCATCAGCCACTATTTCGGTTGATGGAAAAGCATTGGAAAACTTTGATCCAAATGTGACAGATTATACACTAACAGCAATGAGTTCCCAACCAAAAGTCACTGCGACAACTAGTGGACATGGAGTAGTTACAGTTGTGAATCCTGGAAATACTAATCTTCCAACACTCGTGCGTCTTATTTCCAAAGATGGAAATCTTGTGAAAGAGTATCGTTTACACTTTAAGACAGCCTTCCAAACAACTCCGACAGAAGGAGTTAAGAACTTAGTAGCAGAAACTCCAAGCTTAGAAATTGAAAAGACTCCGCTACCATTTAAAGAAGTTATTCGTGAAAATCCTGAACTTGCTCAAGGTCAACGTCGTGTAGTTTCTGAAGGACAAAATGGAGAAAAAGTTGACTATATTCAAGTATCGGGAACTACTAGAACTCTGGTTCATACTGAACAAAGAAAGGCTCAAGATCGCATTATTGAGGTAGGAGTAAAACCATCTATTTCAAATAGTAAAGGTGAGGAACCTGCGCCAGTCAACGAAGTTCCAGAATTCAAAGGCGGTGCTAACTTTGTAGAAGCAGCAGTCAACGAAGTTCCGGAATTCAAAGGCGGTGCTAACTTTGTAGAAGCAGCGGTCAATGAAGTCCCTGAATTCAAGGGAGGTGCTAACTTTGTTGAAGGAGCAGTTAACGACATTTCAGAATACAAAGGGAAACAATCGACTGTTGGTAATCAGGTAGCACCAGTCGATGAGAAACCTGACTTTAAAGACGAGGTAAACACAGGAACTCCTCAAGATAGCAAACTTCCAGGGGATAAAGCTGTTCCAGAAACAGTAGGAAATCATGAAGCACCAGTTCGTGAGAAAGCAGAGCATCCAGTACAGAACTTAGCTAATAACCAGACTACAGAAAGAAAGGCTTCAGCAGTCAAAGAAGATCAAAATAGCTTACCAGAAACTGGTGAGAGAGAATCTGATACAGCTATCTTCTTAGCAGGTGTTAGCTTAGCCTTGTCAGCAGCACTATTGACTGCAAAACGTAAAGAAGATTAGACTTTATCTCTAAAGCATTCTGATTTTTATAAATTAATCGAGGATTAAAACTTGAATCTATAAGTAAGTAGAGCTACTATGATATAGAACCTCAATTTGAGGAGAAATATAGTAGATCCCTGCATGATAAAACGCATCGTATTAAGGTTTTGAATATGTACTGATCCCAAAAAGT